>JACWAG010000293.1 GCA_014874425.1 Syntrophaceae bacterium
ATCCCATACCATGGAGCGATCCCCATATTGAGATAAAGAATCATTGTGGTGTATGCGCCCGTGCCAAGGAAAGCCGAGTGACCGAACGAGATCTGCCCAGCGAATCCCCCCAGGACATTCCAGGATGCCCCCAGCAACGTCCACATCAAAGCCATGATCATCAGATGGACGTAAAAGGGGTCAGTGACGATCCAGGGCGCTGCCACCAACGCTGCCAGAGCCACCACCAGCAGAATTAGTTTCATGACTTGCCCTCTCCCAACAGGCCGGCAGGTCTGAACAACAGCACCAGTAGGAAGAGGACGAAACCGATAGCGTCTTTATACGGGACCGACACGTATACCGCGCCCAGGGATTCCGCCAGCCCCAGGAGCAGCCCTCCGGCAATGGCCCCCGGTACGGATCCTAACCCGCCCAACACTACTATGACGAAGCACTTGGTCACCAGGATCTCGCCTACAGTCGGATAGAGATACAATGAAGGCGCCAGCAGTACTCCCGCGCCGCAAGCCAGGGCGGTTCCCAAACCGAACGTGATCATGGAGATGCGTCCCACATTGATGCCCATAAGGGCCGCAGCCTCCGGTTCCTGGCTGGTAGCTCGGATGGCACGCCCCGTGTCCGTGTGCACCAGCAACCAGTAGAGTCCCGCGGTGAGTAAGATGGCCATAGCAAACGCTATAGCGAGTGGGATGGGCACCGATATTCCCAGCGGCCGCAGCGGCATGATCGCATAAGACAATTTGATAGTACGATAATTACCCGTCCATACGAGGAGCGCGAGATTGGCCACAAAGAGTGACAATCCTGCCGTGTAGAGCAGGGTGTTCAGTTCTCCGCCCGGGACTATCTTCCTGAGCAAGAATCGGAAGACAATCAGGCCGCCCACAAAGCCCACCGGCATCCACACTATGATGGAAAGAAAAGGATCAATCTTCCAGGCCACATGGGCCCAGAAGGCCCCATACATTCCCAGCATAACCATGTCCCCGTGGGCCATATTGATAATGCGCATAACACCGAAGACAATGGTCAGGCCTACGCCGATCATGGCATAGAGTGAACCTGTGAGCACACCGCTTACTATACTTTGTACCAGGGTTTCCATGAAGTATTTCTCGGCGCGGAGTAGGTAGTTAGAGCCGTTTGCGCTAACTTGATTCGAGCCCCGTGGCTTGAAAACTCCCCCTAATCCCACTCCAGAGGGAGAGGGTTTTGGAAATCCCCTCCCCCTCGATGGGGAAGGAGTGGGAGGGTTGATAACCAGCTTCAAACGATACTAATGTGGTAATTCAACGCCTGCACCCGTTAGAGCAGTGTCCTGCCTGAACCAGTTAACGTTTAACCGTCGGGTCCGGAAAGACGTACTCGGCCTCCGCATTGGCTTTGGGATGTACGTTGAGCAGCTTACCGCCCCTCCATTGAGCCAGCACCGAGTGCTCCGGTGAATAGATGTTCTGGTTGGTATACTTGTCGCCCAATGGACCTGCCCAGTCTCCAAACTTCACCTTGCCGAAAACGGTGGTCATATCGGTTTTTAGGAGCGCTTCTCGGATAGCCTCGCGGTCCTTAGCCAGATCTCCCGTCCGGTTCGCCCGCTTCAGCGCATCAGCTATGATATAGATCACGGCATAGCCCTCGACCTCATGCTCTTTGGGGTAAATCCCATAAACTTTGTGAAACTTCTCGTAGAAAGCCTTGGTGGTTGCATCATTGGGATTTCCCGACCATGCCGCAGAGGAGAAGACGTTTTCGGACAAAGGACCCAGTTCGTTGGCGAAATCCGCCACTCCGAAGCCGCCGCCGAATCCTACGAAAGCCCGAGGGCCAAGCCCCATCTCCTTGGCGTGGCGAGTGAGAAGAATCGCATCAGTGGTGGAAACCGCCACCATCAGCAGGAAATCCGGATTCTGGGCCTTAACCTTCGTCATGACAGGTTTGAAGTCGAGAGTATTGACTGCGTACGCTTCGTCATTGACGATGGGCACATTTTTCGACTTCAAGAAGGCCATGGCCGAGTTGGCGATACTTTTGCCGAAAACGGTGTTGTCATAGACCACCGCCGCGGACTTGGGCATGGCGCCCTGCGCCTCGCTGATAAATTTGTTGAAAGCCTGCGGGTAGATCGAGCCTGTAGGGTTGTCGCGGAACACCCACTCAAAACCCTTGGCTGTGATGATATCGGCTGAGGGATGGTCCACCACGTACGGGCACTTTAGACGCTGCGCCACCGAGGCAATCTCCACCGCCTGTCCCGAGGCACGCCCACCGGTCAGCACCAGAACTTTGTTCTGCGTGATGAGCTTCTCGGTAACCGTGGCAGCAAGAGGGTTCTTGGCCTGGTGGTCTTCGATGACCACTTCGATCTTTTTGCCGTTCACGCCTCCATTCGCGTTGATTTCGTCCACCGCCAGGCTGTAGGCCTTTTTAAACTTGTCGCCGAAAGGGGCGTCCGGGCCTGTCATAGGCTGTGGAGCGCCGATCTTTAAGGTGTCTTGTGCCCCCACGCCAACTCCCCATAGGGCCACACTCATAAATACCAGGGCTGCCAAAAACTTCCTGCACATAACCGCACCTCCTTATCATGGATTTGGACCTGGATAACTTGGCAGGAACAGCCGGATCGGCCGATCCTGTAACCCTGAGTCTTCGCTGTCAAGTTGTTCCCTTTTCCGGTTGCCGGGGGACCAAAGGTATAGGCCCCATCAGCATTACCTCGCTGTCACAGTCGAGCGCCCATGGGGTTTCCACGTACCAGGCAGTCAGGATACGACGACAAGTCTTGATCTGGTTGTAGACTCCATTGCACGTAGGGCTTCACGCGTCGTTGCTTTACTGACCCGGAACTGGGCATCAATTCCTTCTCGGACGCGACCCGATCACCGGGCTTAAGTTAGCCCTATAGCACGGTGTCGCGGAACAGCGCCACGAAGCGATCAGAGACCTTTTCGGATTTGGCGGCCACCTTGAACATGGTTGGAATCAACTTGTTTTGCGGAAGATTTTCCCGCTGGCGCCGCGGGAAAATTGAACCCTAGCGACCCAGAGCTGGTTAGTTTCCCTTGTAAGCGGAGAAGCTGTTGCTGTCAAGAAAAATAATGGCCATTTTGTTACGTGAGATAGAAACGCCACAAAACTGAAATCACTATACAGGGTCTTCCGCATCGCTTTTTGGTGCATATCACACTCAGCTTGCTGGTAACCCAAAATGCTCAATCTTTTCGAATAGTTCTTGAGTATTTATGGGCTTGGAAACGTATCCATCCATACCAGCTTCAAAACATCGCTCTCGGTCACCCGCCATAGCATATGCTGTCATGGCTATGATTGGAATGCGTGGTCGTCCGGTCAAACTCTCTCTTGTTCGAATAGCTTGAGTGGCTTCTAAGCCGTCCATTCCCGGCATCTGAACGTCCATCAGTATGATATCAAACTTCTC
>JACWAG010000294.1 GCA_014874425.1 Syntrophaceae bacterium
GAATATAAGGTGTCTCCTTTGTCAACTCGGAGGGCTTAACCACATACTGTTCAATCAGGGCGGGATAAATCCAGGAGAAACCTATGAGAACCGCAAAGAAGACTCCGATAGAATAAAGAAGGAACTTCCATTTGTTTGAGAAAGGCATCAGGAAGAAAAGAATCGCCACGATCAAGGCTGTGATCAAGACAGCCCAGTAAGCAGGAATCTGTGCATGGACATCGGCGTAAGAGGCGCCATATGCAACACCTGAACTCGAATACATCAATCCGTAAAGTTTCAGTCTGAAAAGAAAGGCGATCCCCAGAAAAAACAACCCGCCCAGAACCGCCAGATGAGACCGGGCTTTCTGATTGATATAAAAGTGGTTTTCCTGGACACCTATAGCCTGGTCCATGAAATAGGAAACCGCAACCCCTATGGAAACTGTGACTACACAAAATAAATACCATCCCTGGAAAAAATCATAGAGCGGCAGGCGAAAAACATAGAAGCCCGCATCCTTTGAAAAAATCGGGTCGACAACCCCGAATTTGGAGGCATGCAGAAATTGCAAAAATGTTTCCCATGTGCCGGATGCCTGTGCACCCATGATGAGTGAAAAAAACAGGATAATCGCCGCCCATGAATACTTGGCGTATTTATTACTAAAAGCGTTATCAAAAGGCCTAATGGGTTGTTCAGGGGAAAGCACTCTCAAGGAGCGGGTATAGCTACCACGTCTCCTCGCAATGGCAATGTTCCCCCATGCAAAAAATCCAAAGATGAGGAAAAAAACAAAAAACAACAGGAACTTTGCCCACAGGATCGTGGTAAATACTGCGCCGAACCCCAAATTCCGAAACCACAGCCAGTCACCGTAATATCCTGCAAATAGGGAGAGCACCGCCCAGAACACTATAATCAAAAAGGCAAGTAATAGAATTATTGATTTTAATTTCATGATAAATCTCCTTACTGGTTTTCTCCTGCCCCATGTTATCTATATATGATAAGTTAGTGATCCGGTCAAGTATTGGCAAACTGATCCGGATAGAATGCTTCTGGAGCTGGGCGTCTGTAACCATCGATTTCACTGAAACAAAAATTACAGCCATGATCTGATCCACCCCATAAAGAGATCCTAACCGGTAGGATCTCCTGTAACACTACTTAGGATGGGACCAATCACTTCACGAGCATCAACTTCTTTATTGCTGTGTAATTCCCCGCTTGTATCCGGTAGAAGTACGCACCGCTCGGTAACCTTCCGGCATTGAATGTGATCGAATGGGGTCCTTCGCTCTCACGTTTGTTTACTAAAGTTTTTACCTCTCGTCCAAGGACATCGTATATCTTTAAGGTCACGAAGCAGTCTGATGGTAATTGATAACTAATTATCGTGGAAGGGTTGAACGGGTTCGGGAAGTTCTGATACAGAATGAAAGATACAGGCAGCTGTGTCGCTACAACACCCGATAACACTGAATCAAGGTAGCTGACAGGCAGCCGCCAGACACCGCGACTTCTGGTACCCATAAAGACATCATTATCATTAGAATACAAAGACGTCGGATCAAGGGCATCGTTGAAGTTGTAAGAGATAGCTGTCCAGTTCCTTCCGAGGTCCGAGGATAAATACGGCGCAAGTGATATATAGCCCAACCCGACCAAATAATTCCGAACCAACAATAAATCATTCATCATCTGATCGGAAGCAAAGATCCATGACGTCCCTCCATCCTGCGAGTAATACGAGCCTAAGCCGCCAATAATGACAGAGTCTCGACTAAGGATGACAACCGAGCCGAAGCCCGGCTGCTGGCTTGAATCCACAACCATGACTTCCTGCCAACTGGCGCCGCTATCACTTGAACTGTACAAACCTCCGCTTGTTGTCAGAAACATCTTGCCACCATCCACCGCCATTGAATTCAGGATAAGATCGTTCGGAAGTCCGCTATCGCTTTCGGTCCAGTGAGAGCCGCCGTCCTCGCTCCTGTATACCCTGCCGGAGTTTTCCACGAAAAGGATCATGTCACTCAGTGCAGTCAACGAATACTTTCCCGTTAGAATGCTCGATGTATCGACGCTTCCCCATACGGTGTCCCCGCTTCGAAGCTTGAAAAGCCCCTTCTCAGTGCACGCGAAAAGATAAGATGGGCTGCTTCCAAATGACGACACTGACACGCTGTCAGGGATGCCATCCGTGACTTCCCAAACGTCGCCGTTGTCCGTTGACTGGTATGTCCTCCCATATAAAACGGATGCGAAAAGAGTGCCACTATAAAAAGCTGTTGCAGCAATGTAGGACAGGTCCGGCGCTCCGTTGGCTAAAATCCAATTTCTTCCGCTGTCCGCAGAAGTATAAATCCATGCGCCGGTGCCGCACGAAAGCGTTCCACTATCCCATATTAGGGAACTGACGAATGGCATTTTCATCCCATCCGTTCTTTTCTCCCATGTCCTTCCGCCATCCTGTGAAAAAAACACGCCCGAATCTGATCCTGCAACGATGCATTTACCATAGGTAGCTACCGCGTGTACAGACCCCTGGACCAGCTTCCGATCTATTTGGGTCCATGTTCTTCCCGTATCGGTGGAAAAGAATAAGCCCAAACTTGTTCCGGCAAAAAGCACACTATCGCCGATCGATCCAAACGCTAGCTGGGCGGAGTTAGTTATCAATCCGGAATCTGACGTCGTCCATGTCGAGCCGCGATCGGTAGAATATAGGACACCGTGAAGTTCAGTGCCGGCAAAAATGATCCCATGGTAATCGTAAACCGAAAGGATCGCATTCGTCCCGATGAGCAAACTCCAGTTAGAACTACCGCTGGAATAACGATAGAGGCCGGAGGACGTTGCTGCATACAGACCTGTGGAATCCGTAAACAATGTGAAAATACCAGGATTATAGGAAGGAACGCTCGTCATCTTGCTCCAGCTACTTCCTTGATCCGTGGTTTCGTAAAGGCTATTTGATAGCGACGATCCCGCAACTAAGCTGTCTCCCTGTACCACCAGGTGGATGGGTGATGTAAACGCAGGAGAGCTCATCAACTGCCATGAAATCCCTCTATCCAGTGATCCATATAATCCGGTGCTCACTTCGGCAGCATACAGAGTATCCCGCATTCGGGCGAAACTAGTAACCCACCCGCCTCCGGGTGGCCCATCGGTTGGGATCCATTGGGCCTGTAGATCGCAGATAGCCACAAAAATCGTCAAAGGAACTAGTATGAGTGAGTTGTAGGGTCTCATCGTAATTCTCCTCAGCAGGGACAATTGGAACTGACGTCCACCTCAATAATGCAATTCCGCTTCATCCGTGTACTTTGTTTTTCAAACGTTAGCCGGTGAGCGTGAGAATTGCAACTCGGTGGCCAGTACAGTCAGTTTATCCAAATCAATGGCTAAGCGTTGACACTCCTCACGCAAAGATTAGGATTAAGAGGCCGATCATGATCAAGATGATGCCAAAGGACCTAGAATCACGCCTTTCCTCCAGCCCACTGCTCCTAAACCTAGATCCGCGCATCCTCTTCGGATAAATACACGCGGTAAGGATTACTGCAACTCCTGGCATACTTCTACTATTTCCTGTATAACACCGGATTGCGCCGTGAAGAAGGGCTTGGTCTCAAAATCTCCGACGTAGAATTCGACATGAACATCGTCCACATCCGCAAGGCGAAAGACAAGGAAGCTCGGGATGTCCCTCTAACCAGGGAGGCTTGGTTACTCGAAGCCGAAAATGACGGAGAAAAGGGAAAGGATTTTGTTGAAATCCCTTAAAATGTTATATTTTCGCATAAGCCGAGATGGCGGAATTGGTAGACGCACTGGACTCAAAATCCAGCGAGGTTCACCCCTCGTGCGGGTTCGACTCCCGCTCTCGGCACCAACTCACAAATCTTCCTCGATGGCGTCTGGACTTGCGATCGTCGCCAGACTATCGACAATCACATTCTTGAGTCCTCACTC
>JACWAG010000295.1 GCA_014874425.1 Syntrophaceae bacterium
CAGATAATCATGGGCTCCGGACAGGGAACTCAAGCACAAAGCGTCCGCGTCCTCTTGAACGCAAGTCTGGAAAATCGCCTCCGGTGTTTGACGCAGGCCGGTATAGATGACTTCCATACCTGCGTCTCTAAGCGCCCTTGCGACAACTTTCGCCCCTCGATCATGTCCATCCAGACCTGGCTTTGCTACGACAACTCTAATCTTTCTATCCATATGTCCACCTCTAGGATACTCAAGCAATTACAATGGAATATTCCCGTGTTTTCGCTTCGGTTTCTCATCCACCTTATTCTCTAGTTGCGCAAACGCGTTGATTAAGACAGCCCTCGTGTCTCTCGGGAAAATCACCTGGTCCACAAAACCAAGTTCAGCGGCTCGATATGGGCTGGCAAATTTGTCGATGTATTCCTGAATCAGTTGGCTCCGCCTAGCGACAGGATCAGGGGCTTCTTCAATTTCTTTACGGAAAAGGATCTGAATAGCGCCTTCCGGTCCCATAACCGCTATTTCAGCGGTTGGATAAGCCAAATTAATGTCCGCTCGCAAATGCTTGCTGGACATAACGACATAAGCGCCCCCATAAGCCTTCCTCGTTATGAGTGTGACCTTTGGCACAGTGGCTTCAGCGTAAGCATACAATATTTTTGCGCCGTGTTTGATTATACCTCCGTGCTCTTGTTGAGTACCTGGCAGATAACCAGGAACATCCAGCAATGTCCAAAGCGGTATATTGAAAGAATCACAAAAGCGAACAAACCTGGCGCATTTTACAGACGCTTCAGTGTCGAGACATCCAGCCAACCAATTCGGTTGATTTGCCACTATTCCAATAGTTTTTCCATTTAGTCTACCGAACCCGGTAATGAGGTTTCGAGCGTAATGAGCATGGACTTCGAAAAACTTATTATCATCGAGAGTGGGAATTATGATCTTTTTCATGTCATAGGGACGTCTGGAACTCTCCGGTATGACTGAATCAAGTTCAGGCGTCTTACGGTCAGGAGGATCATCGGTTTTGACAGTCGGCGGACAAGCTCGATTGCTATCAGGGATAAAAGAGTGAAGTTCCCGCACCTTGGCAAGTGTCTCGGCTTCGGTCGGATAATGAAAGTGGCACACGCCTGATACTCTTCCGTGGACCTTTGCGCCTCCGAGACTTTCCGAATCTATTTCTTCACTGGTAACCTGTTTAATTACCTGCGGCCCAGTAATAAACATGTAGCTGGTCTTTTCTGTCATAAAAATAAAGTCTGTGACGGCAGGAGAATAAACCGCTCCGCCAGCGCAGGGCCCCATAATTATGGATATCTGTGGAATCACGCCTGAAGCCCTAACGTTTCTGTAAAATACTTCTCCGTAACCTCCAAGACTTTCCACTCCCTCCTGGATCCTTGCTCCCCCGGAATCGTTAATTCCAATCAACGGGCAGCCGTTGCGATAAGCCAGGTCCATAACTTTGCAAATTTTCTGAGCGTGGGTAAGCGATAAGCTTCCACCAAATACCGTAAAATCTTGAGCAAATAAGTAAACACCCCGTCCGTTTATTCTTCCAAATCCGGTAACAACACCTTCTCCTGGAATGTGTGAATTTTCCATTCCAAAATCTACACACCGGTGGACAACAAACTTATCAATTTCTTCGAAAGAACCTTCGTCCACAAGTTGAAGTACCCTCTCTCTAGCTGTCAGTTTGCCGGCTTGGTGATGTTTAGCTATCTTCTTGGGGCCTCCGGCCTGGGCGGCTTGTTCGAGCCTTTTTTCAAGCTCTTGGAATTTTTGATCTAAAATCGACATTTATAACTCCTATGACTTTCCAACTTTATAAATTCACAAAAGGATGTCTCTGACAGCCTGACCAACCTTGGTAAGATTTTCAACTACCGTTACCCCGGCTCTGGTAAGCGCTTCAATTTTCCCTTGGGCCGTACCGGACCCTCCGGATATTATGGCCCCAGCATGACCCATTCTCTTTCCCGGGGGCGCCAATTTGCCTGCAACGTAGGCGACAACAGGTTTGCGGAATTCCCCCTTAATATATTCCGAGGCTTGTTCTTCTGCAGACCCTCCTATTTCACCTATAAGGACCACTGCTTCGGTTTTAGGATCATCCTTAAACATTTTGAGACAATCCACGAAACTCAACCCCACGACAGGATCGCCACCCAATCCCAAGCACGTGCTCTGGCCCATTCCCGCCTTGGTAAGTTGGTCTACCACTTCATAGGTGAGAGTCCCTGAGCGTGAAATAACTCCTACAGGTCCAGGAGTATGAATGTACCCAGGCATTATGCCCACTTTACACTTTTCAGTTGGCGAAATAATTCCCGGAGTGTTTGGGCCGATAAGCACACTACCCTTCTGTTTCACGGTGTAAAGGGCAGAAGCGGTGTCTAGGGGCGGTATCCCTTCAGTAATACAGACTATAACTTTTATTCCCGCGTCGACTGCTTCAAGTATAGGGTCTTTGGCGTGGGCCGCTGGGATGAAGATCAAAGACACATTGGCCCCGGTTTCCAGGACCGCTTCTTCGACAGTATTAAAAACGGGGATACCATCGACAAAAGTCCCCTTTTTCCCGGGTGTGACACCTCCAACCATGTTTGTTCCATAGTCTCTGCATGCTATGGAATGAAATGTTCCATTACGCCCTGTAATCCCCTGACAGATAACGCGTGACTCTCTGTTTACAAGAATAGCCATAGTGTTGCTCCATAAATTAGCTTGCGCTGAGTTCTTTAGCCTTAACCACTACCAATTCAGCCGCCTCATCCAGCGACGGAATCATTTGTATCTGAAGTCCGGAATCGGCAAACAACTTGCGTCCTAACTCAATGTTTGTGCCTTCTATTCTAGCGATTACCGGTAATTGGAGCCCACGCTCCTTTATCGCCCTAATCACACCTCTGGCAAGAACGTCGCATCTCAGTATTCCGCCGAATATATTGATAAAGACAACCTTGACTCTCGTATCATCAAGGAGAATGTTTGTAGCGTCCGCCACTACCTGTTCACTGGCGCCGCCGCCGACATCCAGAAAATTAGCCGGCGCACCGCCGTGAATTGAGATAAGGTCGAGCGTCGCCATGGCAAGGCCGGCGCCATTAACCATGCAACCGATATCACCATCCAATTTTATGTAACTGAGGCCTGCCTGGCGAGCTGAAAGCTCCACAGGGTCCTCTTGGGACCTGTCCCTTAGTCCGGCCATTTCTGGCCTCCTGAACAGGGCGTGGTCATCAAGATTGATCTTGGCGTCCAAGGCCAATACCTTTTCCCCAGAGACGACCAGAGGGTTAATTTCCGCCAAAGTACAATCATAAGAAACAAAAATCTCATAGAGAGCGGTGACGGCTTTTGCGATCTGATTCGCTATCAAATTCTTGCTCGCAAGTTTGTACGCTAGGCCTCTAGACTGGAATGGACACAGGCCTCGAAGGGGGTCTACCTTCACGAGATAAATCTTTTCAGGAGATTCTTTAGCTATTGTTTCAATGTCCATTCCTCCAGCAGGACTGGCCATTACTGTAACATGACCGTCATTTCTATCGAGGACAACCCCCAGATAAAGCTCCTCATCGATTTGAGGCGCTTCCTCTACCAGGAGAGCGCTGACGGGTTTACCCTGAGGACCTGTCTGATTGGTGACCAAATTCATTCTTAAGATCCGGCCGGCTTCAGACCTGACATCGTCATCAATTGACATGACAGAGATGCCTCCGGCTTTCCCCCGACCTCCAGAATGGGCTTGAGCTTTCAGCACAATTTTGTCGGCCTTAAGGCTTCTGGCCGCCACCAAGGCCTCTAGGGCATCGTATACCACCAATCCTCTCGGTACACTCACACCCTTTTCCATTAAGATACTTTTTGACTGGAATTCATGCAGATTCATTGTAGACCTGCCCCCGGTGTTTTTTTGACTTTACGGTCGGCGTCATTTGGAAGACTCCCGACGCAATCTTCAACCAAAGAACTAGATAAAGAGCATAAAGGAATAACAGGCGGTTAAATTAAATTTAACCCTAGATCCTAGGCTTTGCAAGATAAAACTTCCGCTATTGAGGGTTAAATAAACACAATACAAACTGTTGTGAAAATGGCGTATTAAGATCATTTATTTCTATAATATTTGATGTTTAGTCCTTTTTATGTTACAATTGTTCCGCATACTAATGCGATTCCGTATCATGGATCATTACATTTAGCGAAAGCGAAGTGTGGAAACACCAATGAGCCATTTTCTCCTTTTTCAGATTGGTGATCAATCCTTCGCTCTAAATCTGTCGAACGTTGAGCGAGTCGTTAGAGCGGTCGAGATTACCCCAGTCCCTTCCTGTGAGAAATACATCCTGGGAATAGTTGACGTGCAGGGAACAATCATTAAGACCATCAATACACGAAAGTTAGTTGGGATAACTCAAAGAGAAATTGAACTTTCGGATCAGTTCATAATCATTAACGCTTTTGGACGCAGACTTATCCTGGTAGCGGACTCCGTCTCAAGTGTCGTGGATCTTGCCATTCACGAAATCTCCATCGAAAAACAATGTGAAAAATCCGCTGCTTTCATTGATTCAGTAGCCAGGTTTGGAGATTCACTCGTACTTGTGATCGACATGAAGAAGGTTGTTTCAATAATCGAAAAACCTCAGGATACCGGATCTGAGTCAGTGGACGAAAAGAATGAAATTCGATTGTGACTGATGCAGAACTACTTAGATTTTGTGATTTCGTTCGGGACCAGGTAGGCCTGGAGTTGCCTGAGAAGAACTGGAGTTCTTTGAGACGAACCTTGTCTAGGGGGGCAGCGTCTCAAGGTTTCATATCCGTGGCAGAATTTGTCAAGTGGATTACCGAGATTTCGGATCACGAGAAGAAGATCGATATACTGGTGAGCCTTCTCACTGTTGGTGAAACATTCTTCTTTCGAGATCCAAAGACTTTTGATGGTATTGAACACTTTATCATTCCTGACGTGATAAGATCTAAATCCAAGACTCAAAAAACATTCCGAATTTGGAGCGCCGGTTGTTCCACTGGTGAGGAACCTTATTCCCTGGCGATTCTTAGCAGGAGAACACAATTGTCGGCTTCAAATTTGCAAATCCAAATTTTGGCGACAGATATAAATAAGGAATCTCTCAAAAAGGCTAAGATTGGATTTTACAAAGAGTGGTCCTTTCGAGGAGCGCCACAGTGGCTCAAGAAAGACTATTTCTTGAAAGTTCCTGGTGGCTATGAACTGAATTCGACAATTAGGTCAATGGTAGAATTTCGTCGGCTGAATCTGGCTTCATTCGACTACTCTTCGATCCTTAATGACTTCGGACCAGTGGATTTGATCCTTTGCAGAAACACCATCATGTACTTTACAGCAGAGGTTCGTAAGAGAATTGTTGAGAACATGTTGTTATGGTTAAATGCCGGAGGATGGCTCATACTAAGCCCAAGCGAAGTCCCTCACGTAGTCCATAGAAAGCTAAGACTTATGACATTACCAGGCGCGATCTTCTTTCGTAGAATCTCAGGGACAGAAGATATTCACAGGTCGTTTCAGTCCCTTGACCCTCAAGCTATCCACACGATTAAACCCGACAAGAAAAAGGATTGGTGGATTATTGATGAACTGCAAAAGGCAAAGGCGCCTGTTCTAAAACATAGGCCATTCGCGGAACAAGAACCGCATGAAAATCTAGGACTCGAAGAAGAATTACAGAAAGCCCGCCAAGAATTTGAACTCGCCAATTACAATGAAACTATAAACATACTGAAGAATCTCTCCTCAAACATTGAAATGGACCCGGCCCTTCTTGGGCCCATCTGTTACCTACTAACTAAAGCGTACGCCAATCTTGGAATGCTGAAAGAAGCACAGGACTCAATCGAACAAGCTTTAAAGGTGGATAAATTAAACATAGCCTATCACCACATTTTCGCTCTAATTCTACAGGCGAAAGAAATGCCAGAGGAGGCATCGAGAAGACTCGAAAGAATTCTCTTTCTAGATCCTGATCACATCATGGCCAACGTCACTCTGGCAACAATCCAGACAAAACTGAACAATAAGAGTAAAGCCCTGCGGCACATTCGAAACTCAATGACACTTCTTGATGGTTTGTCGCCCGAAGAGGTAGTGCCCGATTCAGATGGAGCTACAGCGGCCCATCTAAGAGAAATGGTAAAATCAGCCATGTTGGTTGTGGATGAAAAGAATAGGCGATAATTATGATTTTAGTAGGAATTGACCTGCTTGACGGGAGATTTAGAGAGCAATGAATATTCCTGGCACGAATACGGAATCATCGAAAATCAATCAATCAGCCGACAAAACACGTATCCTCCGGGATAGGGCGCTAACCCTCGCGAAAAGACCTATGGATACTATTCCAGAATTTCAGACTATTGAGGTACTCGTCTTCGCTCTCGGGGAAGAAAGATATGCCGTCGGTTCTGAAACGGTCAGGGAGGTATGTCCCCTGAAACAGATAACACGTGTACCATGTGTCCCGCCTTTCATATTGGGAATTATGAACCTTCGTGGGAAAATATTCTCGGTTATAGATCTGAAACGGCTGTTTGGCCTTCCTCAAGGCGAGACTTCCGAGCAGAGCAAGGTCATAATCATCGGGTTCAACTACATGGAGGTGGGCATACAGGCCGATGACGTAACTGGGGTCAAGCAAATCCCGGTTTCTGAGATACAACAGGACCTACCGACACTAAGTGGAATTCAGCAAAAGTATCTCTATGGAATTACACCGCAAAGGTTAACAATAATTAATGTGGAAATCTTACTGACGGATGAATCCATTGTGATTCAAGAGACGGTTGGGCCATGATTTAAAGAAACTTCAAGATTTTGATTGCTAGTTGATAAGGAGAAACGGAGATGATCAAATTCTTCGCTCGTAGCCTTCTGGCAAAAATGATAGGGCTTTTCCTGGCCGTGTCTTTGATTCCAATCGCTTTGGTCGGGACTCTCTCCTATTGGAGCGCTATGAGCGCCTTTCAGAAAATCCAATATATCAACCTCGAAGAGGCTGCGGATGTACGCAAATCGCAAATTCTGGCTTTTCTAGACCAAACGATGATGGACATCAGGTTCCTAGCCTCCTTGGACACTTTGGTGAGTTCTTCAAAACAATTGAGGGTAGTATTCGGAGACAAGTCTAAGAGTGGGACTGAAGCGCCTTCAGAGATAGGCGCCGGAGATTACACAGCCGCTTGTAAAGAATTGGACTCACTATTTAAAGGATTCATGGAATTCCTAGGAACTGAATCAAGCGGGTACGACAACATCTACATAGTTGACTCTAAGTCCGGTGTCGTCCTGTACAGTTTTAAGAAGAGAGAGGACATTGGAACCAATCTAAAGAATGGGCCTCTGCGGGAATCAGGGCTAGCCAAAGTTTGTGGCCAAGTTTCTCGAACACAAAAACCCGCCACCATCGATTTTTCCCTTTATGCGCCTTTAGGCGTTCCAGAAATGTTCATGGCCGCTCCCTACGCGCCCGAAGCGGATGGTAACTCTAGTTTCACGCTCGCTATAGGAATTATGCCTCTTAAAATTATCAGTACCATGAAAACAACCATTGGTGTGGG
>JACWAG010000296.1 GCA_014874425.1 Syntrophaceae bacterium
CTTCCGGATAGCCCGTTGAGGAATTAGAATGTCCTCAGTTTTGCCGGTGGGCAACATTAGTCGCCCGAACATTCCAGGATACAATTCATCATTGACGGGTAATCGCACGCGAGCCCACACGGTTCGTGCCATGGAGTCAGCGGAAGGCACGATCTCCACAAGAGGGCCAGAAACATCCAGGTTCAATGCATCGACACGAACAGGATAATTCTTTCCAAGTTTGAGATTACTGGCTTTTTCTTCCCGCACGTTAGCCTGGAGCCACAGATGATGCGGATCAAACATCACAATCAAGGCCTTGCCGGGTGAAGCCATGTCTCCTACTTCGGCCATTCGGTCAATAACCACTCCATCCGCTGGGCTGAGGATTCTGGTATAACTGAGCGACACCTGAGCCTCCTGGAGGGACTGACGAAGACGGGCCGACTCTGCCTTTGCCTGCAAGTAACGAGAATGGTCGAGGTCATATTGGGCCTGGGAGATCGCCTTCTGGGCGAGTAGGGCTGTAGAGCGGTGATTGGTCAACTTCGTGTATTCTAAGTCCGCCTCTGCCCGAGCAAGAGATTCCTTGGTTTGTTCAAGACGGGCCTGGACATCTCGATCATCCAGTACTGCCAACTCGGCGCCCTTTTTGACGCGCATGCCGGCGCGAACATCAATTTTCATTATGGTTGCTGTAATTTGACTGGAGACATTGATCTTAAATTCAGGCTTGACCTCCCCCATCATCTCGGAAATGATTTCTTGGGGTGTCAGTTCCAAAGTAACCATCTCCGCTCCATGAGGGACTTTTTGGGGGATGTTGGCAAAGTGTTCTTGACCGGTGATATGGCCTCTCTGAAATGCGCCGGCCAGCCAAAGCATCACGACTACCAATAACAAAAGCGGCAATACCACATTTATCAATAAGCGTTTTTTAGTGCGCAACAGTTGAATGATTTGTTCTACGGATGGTAATACCATTCGGTCCTTCCTTCCGAAAACGACGATCTCTTTAATTTTTTGTATGAATTTACTGAGATTCATGAACCAAAATCAGGATTCCCTGTGAAAGCGGCTGAGATAAGCCGTCAGCTTGATTTTCATTTCGGGGTGTAGTTGAGGACAATCTTCCGGTTCTTTGACTTCGTCGATCACACGTAGTGCAAAAACCATGCAGGTTGGTTCCCCGCACTCTTTGCAATTGGTTTTCGGAAGCAGCTTCAATATTTCTATCATTTGAGGGGCTGGCGGCTTATCAAATGTTGGTTCTATCGTATCTCGATGTTCCCATGTCTGGTTAATTTCCTTCTTCAACCAGTCAATGATCTTTTCTGCTTCTGTTTCATCCTTGAGCGCATTGACGAATATCTCTCGAGCGTGCAGCGCTATGAGTCTTCCGTGTATCTGTAGTGTAAGGGTAGGGGGAGAATCGATATAATCGCCGCCTCCGCCCATAGCAGTGTTCAGATAGGGCAAGACACCGGATATGTCCTGATCGAGATGGGCCACGCAATGGACCGATTGAAAATTCGGGTTACACTTTGGGCGGAACATCTCGATTTGGAGGTTGTCAAGTAGCATTAGAATTTCTCCTTAAGTGCAAACCTTTCCTGAAAATCCATATGAAAATATACTCGCAATTTTGGGCTGGGTTTAGCTTCGCAAGGTTTATCGAGACCGCAACTGCAGCTCAAAGATTGGTCTTCAACGTATTTTGTCCGTTATTCTCCTAATTTCCTTCTCTAAACGACTAGTGACAAACTCGAGCGCCGCATCCCTATCCTGGTCCAGGACAATACGTGTAACCGAGATCACGTCATCTGGGTTAAGAGAAATCGTTATCGGTTCGGTTAGTCTAGGAAGTTCAGGACGCCAAAGCCCGCTTTTGGTAGATTCCCCAGACTTTTTTCCTTGCTCATCTTCTAAAATTAACATGACTCACCAAATATGCAGAGATATCGTAAACTTCTAATTGGGACACGCTCCTCTGTGACCAAATTCATCCACAACAGGAGCAAGGGCGTGTCTTGTCCTTAGAGGGGCAATTTGCGGAGTTAGAGACGTCTTTAACCTCGGCTTTCACCTTTTCCACTTCGACTGTGTCAAAAAGGCTGTCCGTTCTCTTTTCGATTCCAAGATTTTGAACAACAACATACGAGCTAACCGGAACATCAGCATGTTCCAATAAGCGCATAGCGCACCCGACCGGACAGCCGTCGATAGCGACAAGATTGTTCACGTTTTGAGCCGAAAACACAAAATTGTTCAAATGAGCGCCTACCGCCGCCAAGCAAAACATCTTGCCGAAACCTTCACGAGCAAGTTCTACAGCAGCCTGGTTTGCGATCTGTCCTACATTTGACGCGCCTGAGCAAGCGACAACCATGGTTTCTTTATTTGAAGAGCAACATTCTGGGGCCATCCTTAGTTCCTTTCCAGAAGATTTAAACGGATTTCAAATAACTTATGGATTGAAATCCCTATCAGGCTGAAAGCGGAGGAGCGAAGACACTCACGACAACCTCAAACAGACGAATGTTTCGCTCCCGAAGGCCGAACTAAGCTTTGGTCAAGACGTCAGATCTTGTGTCGGGCTTGAGCTTTCCGCCGCCGCCACCTCCGCAGCCACAGGCAAATACAGTGGAGCTAAACGCCACTGTAATCAAGGCCACAGAGATAAACATTAGTATTTTTCTCATTCTAAATACCTCCTCTTAGGATATATGCCGCCTGCAATTGACGACAACTGCAAAACTGAAATTCTGAATATAATGAGTGCAATATTTTATAGTCATAGGTTTTTAAAAAATGACCCAAAACGAAACACATTAAAATGACTTGAACTGATAGAGGATTTGACATAATAATCAAATATGCGCAAAAATTATCCCTCGTTTTAACTGGGTCTAAGTCAATCCGATCAGCATCCAAGTAGGCCAATACCTTGAATTACCTATTTAACCCTATTGGTCTGCCTGACGGCCTCATTCAACCATTCCTTGATCTTGTTGATCTGCGGTACTGTTCCCCCGGAAACTACCTCGCCATTTATTATTAGACCCGGAGTGGCGATGTACCCGTATTTTGTGGCCTCTTTCATGTCAGTAATATGGTCCAGAGAAGCTGGTATCCGCAGTTCATTCAAAGCAACCATCACAGATTGTTCGAGGCGGTTACACTCAGCGCAGCCAGGGCCTAATACGACAACGCTAATACCCTCACTGGCTTCTTCCTGGCAAGGTTGGCCAAGAAACTTCTTATACTCTCGGACAAACGCCTTACCATAATCGCTTCGAGCCGAGCTTGCGATATAGTTCCTAACACTCAAGCGCTCGAGCAGCGCTAATTCTATTTCAGCCTCACTCATGTCAGAGTGTGATTC
>JACWAG010000297.1 GCA_014874425.1 Syntrophaceae bacterium
AGAAACACGAGGGTCCTCATAGAACGCGCTCTGCGTACCGTTCCCGTGATGTAAATCCCAGTCTACTATCGCTATTCTGTCGAGGTGATACCGGTTCAATGCGTAGTGAGCGGCCAACGCCACGTTGTTGAAAAGACAGAAGCCCATGGCGCGACGATTTTCAGCATGATGTCCGGGTGGTCTAACCAAGGCAAAACCATTTCTAAATCTTCCTTCCATAACTCCATCTACAAGACTCAGCAATCCTCCAACAGCAGCTATAGCCGCATCCCATGAACTACAGCAGGCCGAAGTGTCCGGATCCAGAAAGACATTCTCGCATCCAGAGGTTTCCATGATCCGGTCTACGTATCGAGAATCGTGATTGGCGCAAAGTTCTTCCACTGTAGCATTTCGGGCTTCAGCATAGGCCAGGTTAAGCGCAGTCCCCAATTCATCGAGCATGTGGTATAGGACTTCGAGTCTCTCCGGACTCTCCGGGTGATACATGCCCATGTCATGTTTTAGATAAATGTCGTTCCGAACCAGTCCTGTGGGTTTCATTATGTATACCGCCGGATATTGGCGTTGAAAGCGTGTAAAATCGGCAGGCCCGACATTAAACGAGGCCTGAACGGCCGATCTCTTCGCTAATTGAGCCTAACATCGGCTTTGGCTTCAGTCAATGATTTTAAGGACATCTTGACCATGACATTAATTGGGACAAAAGATCTTCGGTTTGGCGTGCCTGCGTGCAAAGTTTTTCTTCACTTGTCATTATTAAACTTCTATTCTTTGCAGAGCATTCGCGAAGTCACTGTATGCTGAAAGGAAGACAAAATGTTGCTAGCTATTGATGTCGGCAACACCAACATTGTGATCGGACTTTACAAAGAGGATGACAAGCTCGGTTCATGGAGAATCCGCACTAATGAAGATGTCACGGCTGACGAATTATGGGTGGTGCTAAAAAACCTTATGTTTTGGCAAGGGCTTGAAACAAAGGGGATTAATGGAGTTATAATCTCATGCGTAGTTCCACCATTGAAATCCGCTCTTGAAGAATTATCCCAGATTTTTCTTGAGGTTTCTCCACTTTTTGTAGGGCCGGGGATCAAAACAGGCATGCCCATAAGGTACGATAATCCCAGAGAGGTCGGCGCCGACAGGATCGTCAATGCGGTAGCAGCCTATGAGAAATATCGTCGGGAACTCATCGCAGTAGATTTTGGCACGGCCACCACCTTTGATTACATCAATGCGTCCGGAGAATATGAAGGCGGCTCCATCGCCCCTGGGGTCAAGATTTCTGCGGAAGCCCTCTTTCACAACGCGTCCAAGCTATTCAGAGTGGAACTGACCGCCCCACCGAAGGTAATCGCCAAAGATACCGCTTCC
The DNA here is from genome assembly GCA_014874425.1 of Syntrophaceae bacterium. GTDB lineage: Bacteria > Desulfobacterota > Desulfomonilia > Desulfomonilales > Desulfomonilaceae > CAJBEZ01. Next base: position 1,378 of record JACWAG010000297.1, read on the forward strand.
GCGATTCAATCTGGAATTGTCTTCGGTTATGCAGCTCTTGTTGATGGAATCCTGAGTCGAATGTTCGATGAACTAAAGTCCAGACCCAAAGTGGTCGCCACAGGAGGTCTAGCCAGGGTCATTTCAGCTCACACCAAACTGGTCGAAGAGGTTGAGGACGATCTTACGATGGATGGGCTGAAAATACTCTACAAGAGAAACCTTCCTGCCAAGAAAAAACAATAAAATAACAAAAAAAGCCGCAGATAATTAAATCTGCGGCTGAACACCATCAAAAGTTTATTGAAAATTTTACCATTGAGTCATTCCGAAATTACGCTCACTTTTCCTATTTGCATCGCATCTCCTCGGAACAACTCTTCTATGTTGATAATCCATGGCGTAACGTTTAGAAAACCCCTTTAACTTTTCCGGTCTCGACATCTACGTCAACCCTTCTAAAGGCAGGGTTGGAGCCAGTGCCAGGCATAAGTGAAATCGCGCCGGCTACCGGGACAACAAATCCTGCGCCCTTGTAGGTGAGGACGTCCCTGATGGGTAGGATCCAGCCTTTGGGAGTGCCTTTGATGTTCGGGTCATGAGAAAGGCTCAAGTGGGTCTTAACCATACAGGTACCAAGCTTCGCCAATTCGGGGTCGGCTTCCATCTTTTTGGCTTTGGCTTCCGCTTCCGGAGTAAAGGACACTCCGTCGGCTCCATAAACTTCTTTCGCAATCAACTCAATGCGTTGACGTAACGGAAGGCTCAATTCATAAAGCAGTTTGAACTCATTCTTTTCTTCACATGCGTCAACAACAGCGTCAGCAAATTCAAGGGCGCCATCGCCACCTTTGAGCCAATGCTGAGAAACCGCCGCTCTGGCGCCTGCAGCCTCTGAAAGTCTCTTTACTACGGCAATTTCGTTTTTGGTATCGGTATAGAAGGAGTTGATACAGACAACGGGATTAATGCCGGCTTTTTTCACTGTCTGGATGTGATGGATCAAGTTCTTGCAGCCTTCTTCGACCCATGCGACGTTTTCGCCTTCGTATTCTTTCGGCATAGGTAGACCGGGCCTTGGAACAGGGGCGCCACCGTGGCATTTCAGGGCCCTGATTGTAGCGACTATCACTGCGCAATTCGGTTTGAGACCTGAGAATCTGCATTTTAGGTTCCAGAATTTTTCGAAACCGATGTCTGCGCCGAACCCTGATTCCGTGACATGGTAGTCAGCCAGTTTCAGGCCGATCCTGTTGGCGATAATTGAACTCTGGCCGATAGCGATATTTGCGAACGGTCCGGCATGAACAAATACCGGCTGACCTTCGATTGATTGCAGCAAGTTTGGATTGAGGGCTTCCACCATCCACGCTGTCATTGCGCCGTCGACCTCGAGGTCCTTAGTGGTTACAGGTTCGCCCTTCTTGTTATACGCTACGACGATCTTGCCCATTCTTTCGCGCATGTCTTTGAGGTCTGTAGAAACGGCTAGAATAGCCATGATCTCTGAGGAAACGGCAATAGCGAAAGATGATTTCATCATGAAACCATCCATCTTACCACCGATCCCGATGATCATATTTCGAAGAGCTTGTGCGCAGAAGTCAATGATCCATCCGAATTCAACGTTACGTGGGTCTATGTCGAGGCGTTTCAGATTTCTCTTGGCAAGCTCTTCATCGCTATAGTTGAATTCATGCTGCATCCTGGCGGTTAATGCCACCATCGCAAGATTGTGGGCGTTCATGATTGCGTTGATATCCCCGGTCAACCCTAGAGAGAATGGCGTTAGGGGAATACATTGCGCCAGACCACCGCCAGCCGCTGAACCCTTGATGTTCATTGTGGGTCCACCAGAAGGCTGCCTTATGGCCGCTACTACCTTCTTACCTCGTTTACCGAGACCTTCCACCAACCCCATGGAACTCGTGGATTTACCTTCGCCAAGAGGCGTGGGTGTAATAGCAGTCACGTCTATGTATTTTCCGTCCGGTTTGTCTTTAAGCCTCTTGAGGGCCTTTGCGAAATCCACTTTCCCTACGTAATGACCATGAGGAAGAAGTTCCTCCTCTGCCAGTCCCAATTCATCTCTTAGCTGGTAAACGGTTTTCATCGATTTCTCGGCTGCCTCAGCTACCTGCCAGTCAGCCATTTTGGTCGGGTCCAACAATGCCATCGAAACCTCCTGTGTGACTATTCAGCGTATTCGTGACGCTGAAACGAAATGATAGATTGAAAAGAAATTGCGACCTCTGATTAACTAGGACGCTCAAGATTCCAAGATGTAGCGCTTTGCGTTACTAAATATCTTTAAACCGATCCCCTCGTCTGGCAACTGTTCGCGCGTCCACCGCGGGTGATTGGTCCTATCGAGATAGCATTCGGGGTGCGGCATCAGCCCAAAAATGCGGCCACTCGGGTCACATATTCCCGCAATTCCTCTAGACGCCCCATTTGGGTTAAAAGGATAATCCATAGTCGGAGAACTGACTTCCGGTCTCGCGTAAAACAATACAGCCTGATGAGAACCTATAAGCATATCTATAATGCCGGGTTCCCTACCCACAACCTTTCCTTCCCCATGCCTTACAGGTAAATAAAGTTTGTCGAGATCACGGGTAAATACGCATGGTGAATCCCGATCCACAACAAGGTTTACCCATCTGTCCTCAAACCGCCCACTTTCATTGCCGGTTAGAGAAACATCTCGTTGCAGGTAGGCGTTATTAAACGCGGGTACCAGCCCGAGTTTTGCCAGGAGCTGAAATCCGTTGCATATTCCAAGGATCAACCCACCTCGAGCTATAAACTCGAGCAGATCATCTATCAGGTTCCTTCCTTCCAGTTTTGAATGACGGATCCTGTTTGCGCAAGCTTGCGCCGCTCCCAGGTCGTCACCATCCAGAAACCCCCCAGGAAAGACAATGAATTGGTAAGATCTTAAATCGACTTCACCGCCGACTATGAAATTTAAATGCGCAAGATCAATTTTCTTAAAACCTGCAATCTCCAGGGCTTGTCTAGTCTCTATTTCGCAGTTAATTCCATGGCCGGTAACTACCAGCGCATTCAAAAGCATCCTGATCCTTTGCCATTCGATAAAGTTATAATCTTAGAATAACGTCTTAACCGATTCTGTCGCCAAATTCAAATAAGTTGTAGGGAAAATCCCGATGTACAGGACCACCATGACCGTTATACTAAGGGCAAACGCCATTGAAGGACTGAACTGGAGGCTCTCTGGCTCAACATCAGGCGCTTCCATATACATTTTCATGATCACTCTAAAGTAATAGAAGACCGACGCTGCGCTGGTCAAAACACCAATAATAACTAGCCAGATATATCCCGCATTAATAGCCGCGCTAAATATTGTAAACTTTCCTATGAAACCCGCTGTCGGGGGAATACCGGCGAGAGAAAAGAGAAATATCGACATGGCCAGAGCTAGCGTAGGATGGGATTTCCCCAATCCCCTGTAGTCGTCCAAATTGATATTCGCCTCGCCTCTTCGCCCAACCATGGTTACCACAGCGAAGGCCCCAAGGTTCGTAAAGATATACGCCAACAGGTAATAAAGAATCCCGGCAGCGCCACTAGGAGTGCCCGCCGCCATACCGACAAGAATATATCCCGCGTGGGCGATGCTGGAGTATGCCAACATTCTCTTGATGTTAGTCTGCACTATGGCGGCAAGATTGCCAAGTATCATGGTTAAAACGGCGAGCACCCATATGATGTGAGCCCATGTGACTTGAGCCGAACTGAAACATTCGAAGAAAACTCTTAAGAACGCCGCAAATGCCGCAGCCTTGACTCCAACCGACATGAATCCGGTTATGGGCGAGGGCGCTCCGTCATATACATCAGGCGTCCACATGTGGAAAGGAACAGCCGCCACTTTGAAGGAAAATCCAACCAGCAACAATCCCATACCTACAAGGGCCATGAGGCTGACCGACCCTGACTGGAAATACTTGGCCAAACCGGCGAGTCCCAGAGATCCGGAGGCCCCATACAAAAGAGCGGCTCCATAAAGAAAGAGGCCGCTGGAGAAAGCCCCCAGGAGAAGATACTTAAGGCTCGCCTCCGATGATTTAGTGTTTCCAGGCAGCAGGCCGGTAAGAACATATACTGCTATGGAGAGGGTCTCCAGGCCGACAAAGATCATCAACAAATGGGACCCGGATACCATGAACATCATTCCGACGGCGGAAAACAAAAGTATCGCGAAGTATTCGTAGAGATCCAACCCTTGGTCAACCAGGTATTTCATGGAAATCAGGATGGTCAACCCGACAGAAACAAGGATCAACATGTTGAAAAACCAGGTATATGTGTCCAGAGCAATCATACCACTGAACGCTGTTGTGTTCATGAGACGCAATGGAGCATTGACCATTAGCGCAATTAGGACGCCTACTAGGCCGATCACAGCGCCGACAGTTACCGCGCCCTTTCGGACAAACAGGCCCAATAGCATAGCCAACAAACCAGCGACACCTATAACAAGCGCCGGCAGGACGCCTCCAAGATTAACTTCAGGCACAGGGATCATCCCGATTGCTCCCACTTGTAATTATCATCTCTCCGCACGGATTTTCGTGACGGAGGAAACCAGACTGATTCGTTCAACGTTAGGAAGATTTTGCTTCCCGGATTCTTCCATGGCGGTAACCGCCGCTCTCTTCTTTTCCACGTGCTGGATAAAATTCTTCACGGACGGTTCCATCGGTTTCAGAAAAGTGTTCGGATATACGCCGATCCAGACCACAAAAATCAGTAGAGGCGTTAGAACCGCTACTTCCCTTAAATCAATGTCTTTAAGGTTCAGGTTCTTGGGATTGGTAACTTCGCCGAACATAACTCTCTGGAACATCCAGAGCATATATACCGCTGCGAAGATTACCCCGGAAGCTGCAAACACAGTGTACCAGGTAAACTTCGCAAAGGAACCGAGTAGAATCAGAAATTCACCAATGAATCCGTTCAATCCGGGCAACCCGATCGATGAAAGTGTAAAAATCATGAAGAAAACGGCAAAAAGCGGCATCACTTTGGATATCCCACCAAATTCCGAAATTAGTCGTGTGTGTCTTCGCTCGTAAATCATTCCCACGATCAAGAAGAGAGCGCCGGTGCTCAGGCCATGATTTATCATCTGAATGATACTACCTTCGACCCCTTGTGTAGTCAGAGCGAACATACCCAGCATCACGAACCCAAGATGGCTCACACTGGAAAAAGCTACTAGTCTCTTCATGTCCACTTGGACCATCGCGACCCAGGCCCCATATATTATGCCTATGACAGCGAGAAGAACGACCCACCAGGCGGCGTCCACAGCGGCATTTGGAAACAGGGGGATCGCAAATCTTATAAAGCCGTACGTTCCCATCTTCAATAACACTGCGGCAAGGACAACGCTGCCAACTGTAGGCGCTTCAGTATGGGCGTCAGGTAACCACGTATGGAACGGAAACATCGGAACTTTGATTGCAAACGCTAAGAAAAACGCCAAGAAAAGCCAGAATTGCGCCTGAACCGGCACAGCGAAATCATATAGTTTAAGGAGATCAAAAGTGTAGATCCCTGTACTTTTTCCCGCCATGAAATATAGGACCAGAATCGCCACCAACATCAGCAGGCTACCGACTATGGTATACAAAACGAATTTGATCGCAGCGTACAAACGCCTCGCAGGATTACCCCATACCCCGATCAAAAGATACATGGGGATGAGCATGATTTCCCAAAACACATAGAAAAGGAACAGATCGAGAGACACGAACACGCCTATCATACCGACCTGAAGGAACAACAGGCAAATCATGAATTCCTTGACACGAACGGTTATGTCTTTCCAGCAGGCTAAAACTACAATCGGACCCAAAAATGTAGTCAGCATCAACAAAAGAAGGCTTATACCGTCTATCCCGACCTTGTACGATATTCCCCACTGCGGAATCCACGGGTAACGTTCTACAAATTGCATGGTTGCGATCGAAGAATCAAAACCAAAGTAAACGAATAGACTCAACACAAAGTCTACCAGCATACATACGATAGTGACCCATCTAAGCGTTTCGGGACATTCTCTGTTGATGAACAAAATAATTGCCGCTCCCAACAGAGGGATAAAAGTTATAAGACTCAACAAATGAGAAACATTTTCCATAAACGGCACGCCTCCGTCTCCTATCTGAGTAGCAGATAACCGATTACGACCATAGCCCCCACGAAAACCGAAAGGGCATAGTCCTTCACAAGACCGGTCTGAAGCAGCCTCAGGACGCTTCCAAAAGTCCGCACAACGGCGGCCACCCCATTTACAGCGCCGTCAATCACGGCCTCATCAAACTTCTTCCACAGAAATCGTGAGAATTCTACGATTGAGTTCACAAATAGGAAATCATACAGTTCGTCAATCCAATACTTATTAAAAACAAGCCTATGCAGCCCTGAAAAACGTTCAACAATTCTACCAGGCGTTTCTGGACTCGTAATATACATGTATCTGGCGAGCAACAAGCCCAATATCGCTATACCCAGCGAAACGCCCATTAAGATCAGTTCGGCGGTTACGTTGTGATGGCCGGCGTGATGCGCTCCATGCTCGATTATAGCATTTGCTGGAGCAAAGACCGGGCCAAGGAAGATCCCAAATCTCTGTGCGCCTTCAATAATCGGTATCCCGACAAAGCCTCCAACCAGTGAAAGAAAAGCTAAAATCATCAACGGCACTGTCATCAATGGTGGAGATTCATGCAAATGGTGAGCCACATCAGGTTCTACCCGTGACTTTCCGTAAAATGTCATAAACACGGACCTGAACATATAAAAAGATGTCATAACCGCTGCAACTGCGCCCATTATCCAAAAAACCATATTCTTCTGTAAAGCATAGTAGAGGATCTCATCCTTGCTGAAAAATCCAGCAAACGGGAATATTCCAGCAATGGCCAGCGTCCCGAATAAGTATGTCCAATGGGTATAGGGAAGCTTCTTTCGTAAATTCCCCATTTTGCGCATGTCAAGCTCACCGGACATCGCATGCATTACACTACCAGCAGCCATGAACAGAAGTGCCTTGAAAAAAGCATGTGTCATCAGGTGAAAGATCCCTGTCGAGAAGGCTCCCACCCCGCAAGCCATGAACATATAACCTAACTGACTTATCGTCGAGTACGCCAGGACCCGCTTGATATCAAATTGGGTTATGCCGATTGTAGCAGCGAATAGAGCAGTCAGCCCTCCTATTATGGCAACCACCGTCAGCGAAATCGGGGCCATAGCAAACATAACGCTGCATCGGGAAACCATGTAAACACCCGCAGTAACCATTGTTGCGGCATGAATCAACGCGCTGACAGGCGTCGGGCCTTCCATGGCGTCAGGCAACCAAGTATATAGAGGAATCTGGGCTGATTTACCGGTAGCGCCGACGAAAAGGAGAAGTGTTATTAAAGTAACAAGACTACC
>JACWAG010000298.1 GCA_014874425.1 Syntrophaceae bacterium
GAGACAATGTGTCTCTTGAAGCCCATCTTATAACCCCTATCGCTATGGAAAAAGAACTCCGCTTCGCTATTAGGGAAGGCGGACGTACTGTAGGCGCCGGTGTCGTCGCTGAAGTTATTGAATAGTTTTCTTGTCCGTTTTTGCTCGCGCCGATTGGCCCCACGGGGAACATGATCCGGCGGTGGAGGACATATGAGAGATATAGTGACTCTGGCCTGTGGCGAATGTAAGCGTAAGAATTACACCACCACAAAAAACAGGAAGACAACGCCGGATAAATTGCAGTTTAAAAAATACTGCAAATTTTGCCGGTTACATACGCTTCACAAGGAAACAAAGTAGCGCTTTGATGCGGAATCGTTAGGCCAGTAGCTCAACGGCTAGAGCACCGGTCTCCAAAACCGGGGGTTGGGGGTTCGAATCCCTTCTGGCCTGCCAACAAATTTTTCAACGCGCTAGATTCTTTAGGAGCCATGGATATAGTTATGGAAAAAGTGAAAGAGTTTTTCCAAAACGCTATGGAGTTTTTCCGAGAGGTCAAGATTGAACTTTTAAAGGTTACCTTTCCAACGAGACAGGAGACCCTCGGTTCAACCTTGGTAGTATTGGCCTTGACCACCATAGTCGCCATATATTTGGGCTTTAGCGATTGGGCTCTGGCCAAATTCATGAGAGCACTTTTACAGGTTTGAGTTCAAAATTACCTGAACTGTTTCCAAAATCAGCAGGAGGCTTTTTCGTGTCTTTGCGATGGTATGTTGTGCACACCTACTCCGGGTATGAAAACAAGGTCAAGACAGCTTTGGAAGAAAAGATCAAGACTTTGAATCTGGAGGACCGGATTACTGATGTCCTCATACCTTCGGAGTCTGTAGTGGAATTGGTTAAAGGCGAACGAAAAACATCTAATCGGAAGTATTTTCCAGGATATATTTTGGTGCGTATGGAACTTGATGACACAACTTGGCATCATGTCAAAAGTACGCCAAAAGTCACTGGTTTTATAGGTTCTAGGTCTGAGCCCGCCATAATTCCGGATGAAGAAGTCGACGGCATCAAGGCCCAGATGGCTGAAGGAAAAGAGAAGCCCAAACCGAAATACTCTTTTGAAAAGGGCGACTCTGTAAGGGTCGTGGATGGACCGTTTATCAATTTTAACGGTACTGTCGACGAGGTTAGACCGGATAAAGGTAAGCTGAAAGTTCTGGTCAGTATTTTCGGTCGGCCTACTCCCGTGGAATTAGATTTCATACAGGTTACGAAGAATTAGTCTTAAGTCCTTTTGGTTTTTTGGAAATGGGTAGATTTTGAAACTTTTTTGTAATAACAGGCTCTAGTTCTGTGGGAGATTTTTATGGCCAAAAAAATAACTGCTTATGTAAAATTGCAGATTCCCGGTGGAGAAGCCAAACCTTCACCTCCTGTTGGGCCTGCTCTGGGACAGCACGGCGTAAATATTATGGAATTCTGTAAATCGTTCAACGCTCAAACCCAGGGGCAGCCTGGTGTGATTATTCCCGTGTTGATAACGATTTATGCCGACAGGTCTTTCAGCTTCGTACTTAAAACTCCTCCTGCCTCATACTTGCTCAAAAAGGCGGCGGGCCTTGACAAGGGATCTGCTGAGCCCAATAGAAACAAGGTCGCTCGTCTTACAATGAAACAGGTCGAGGAAATCGCCAAACAAAAAATGCCGGATCTTAACGCTAAAGATCTGCCTGGAGCGGTCCAAACAATTATGGGCACCGCTCGGAGCCTTGGTATAGAGGTTGAGTAGAGGAACGATATGTCTTCCGTAGCTAAAAAACAAACATCGGCAAGAGAAAAAGTTGACCGTTCAATAAAATATTCATTTACTGAGGGCCTGGAAGCCGTTTTGGGGTCATCCTACGCCAAGTTCGATGAGTCGGTAGATGTGGCGGTTAGACTGGGCGTAGATCCTCGGCACGCAGATCAAATGGTTCGCGGAACGTGCGTTTTACCGCATGGAACGGGTAAGACCTTACGAGTTCTGGCTTTTGCTAAGGCCGAGAAGGAAAAAGAAGCTCGTGACGCCGGCGCGGACTATGTAGGCGGCGAAGAGCTAGCCAAAAAGATTCAGGAAGGGTGGCTAGAATTTGACAAAGCGGTCGCCACTCCTGATATGATGGCCGTCGTGGGAAAACTTGGTAAGATACTGGGCCCACGGGGCATGATGCCTAACCCTAAGGTAGGAACGGTCACGTTCGATATTGGTAAGGCTGTTTCCGAACTCAAGGGTGGGAAAGTTGAGTTTAGAGTTGAAAAGGCTGGAATCGTCCACTGTCCTATAGGAAGGGTTTCTTTTGGTCCGGACAAGCTTGCGGAAAATCTTAAAGCTTTGATGGAAAGCATTATCCGATTGAAACCCTCTGCGTCGAAGGGTGTTTATTTGCGTGGTATAGCTCTTTCCACTACCATGGGACCCGGATTGAAGCTAGATCCACAAGAAATGAGAAACCTGATCAAATAACTTAACCTTGATTCAATTTTTGTGAGGAGCGCAAAATAAACAAAACGGAGAGTTAATTTTTATGGCCGTGTCGGAGACAGCGGGCGCGCTTGTTGATGAGCGCTTAATTGAGGCCAGCTTAGACGGGCCGGAAAAGGGAGATCCAAGACTGAATCTTTTTATCCGCATTGCCTCGATTCGCTGTAATCCCTCCGATGGAAAGGGGATAGGTAAGACTTGAAGAAAGAGGAAAAAGAAAAACAGGTAGCATGGCTTCAAGATCAGTTTAAGGGAGTTAGAGCGGTTTTCCTTTTGGATTTTAATGGATTAACCGTTAGCGAGATGAACATGTTGCGCTCGGAAGTGAGAGTCCGAGGGGGCTCTCTGAAGGTCATGAAGAATACATTGGTCCGTTTGGCATACAAAGGGACCGATGTGGAGTGCTTGGGACCGGATATCTTCGGGCCTAGGGCTGCCGTATGGACACATTCTGATGATAATGTTCCGATTTTGGCAAAGACCCTGGTTGATTTCGCAAAGACTCATCCGAACTTGGGGCTGGTTAAAGGAGAACTTCAAGGTCAAGTTTTTGAGTCATCAGACCTTGAATCTCTGGCTAAGCTCCCATCTAGAGAGGAGCTTCTGGGCCGTGTTCTAGGCACGATGATTGCGCCTATTAGCGCGTTCGTCGGCACACTGGCCGCTGTGCCAAGGTCATTTTTGACTGTACTTAAAGCTATCGAGGAAAAAAGAGCTGAGTCTGCACCTGTAGAAGGTTGATCCGTAGGTGATGGCTCAAGAAGTTTCTGTTAAACAGCGAATGGAGGATACAATGGCGGAGATAACAAAAGAGGACGTAAAAGAGTTCATAAGAAACATGTCGGTCTTGGAACTCAGCAAGTTGGTAAAAGAATTGGAAGAAGAGTTCGGGGTATCTGCGGCGGCGCCCATGGCCGTAGCCGCTTTTGGAGCGGCGCCGGCAGCGGGAGATGCAGCCCCGGTTGAGGAGAAAACCGAATTTGACGTGATCTTGAAAGAATTCGGGGATAAGAAAATCCAGGTCATTAAGGTCGTCCGGTCATTGACTGATTTAGGCCTTAAGGAGGCCAAGGATTTGGTAGAAGGCGTACCGAAACCGGTTAAAGAGAGTGTTTCCAAAGAAGACGCTGAAAAGGCAAAAGCGGCTCTTGAAGAAGTTGGCGCTGTCGTAGAAATCGTCTGAACTCTTTAAAAAGTTAAGTTAAAAAAAGGTCGCGCACTCGCGCCTAAAGCGCGGGCGCGTCCTGTATTTTTTTGGAAAGCCTACCAACGTCCCCACCTTTTCGGATCATCGGATTTTAGAGGGAGAAAATGGGTTCTTTTTCCGTGCACTCTCAGAGGCTCAGGAAGAATTTCGCGCGGATTCCTCAGATAGCTGGAATCCCAAAACTTATCGAGATTCAAAGTCAGTCCTACGATCGATTTCTTCAAATGGATAAAGCGGCGGAAGACCGCGAGGATATCGGCTTGCAGGCGGTATTTCGTTCGGTGTTTCCAATAAAGGATTTTACCGATACTGCTTCTCTTGAATTCATCAAATATACACTTGGTGAAGAAAAGTATTCGATCGAGGAGTGTCTCCAAAAAGGCGTCACTTATTCCGTTCCCCTGAAAATCACTGTCCAGTTGATTGTGTGGGACGTCGATCCAGACACAAGTTCGCGCACAATTCGGGACGTCAAAGAACAAGAGGTCTATTTCGGTGAAATTCCGATAATGACGCGATACGGAACGTTTGTCATCAACGGGACAGAGCGCGTCATCGTTTCACAACTTCATCGATCCCCTGGCATCTTTTTCGATCACGACAAGGGAAAGACACACGCAAGTGGCAAACTAATCTATTCGGCGCGCATTATTCCTCTCCGCGGTTCGTGGATTGACTTTGAATTTGATTTGAAGGATCGCGTCTATGTAAGAATAGACCGTCGCAGGAAACTTCCTGTTACAGTTTTACTGAAAGCCCTTGGATATTCTAGTGAAACCATCTTAAACTATTTTTACAACAAACAGACCATCATGATCACTCCGGATGGCTTGAGACGTAAAATTGACCTCAAGTTTCTCGTCGGTACCCATGCGCCTACCGATGTTTTGGTAGAGAATTCCACTGAAATATTGGTTAAAAAGAATAAAAAAATTACTAGGGCAGCGTTTAAACGTCTAGGTGACCGACAGGTCGCTCCACTTATTATGGAGCCTCATGAATTGGCTGGAAAGGTCGTAGCCCACGACATAATCGATGAAGCTACCGGCGAAATCGTAGCTGCTTGCAACAAAGAAATAGCTTCCGACGAAGTTGATCAATTCATCGAACAACTCCGGACCAAGGGAATTGATCAGTTTGAGGCTTTGTTCATAGAAGAAAGAATCGCCTCTCCCTCTTTGAGAGACACTTTGTTGGAAGATAAAATCGATGATCATCCAAATAGGGTGATCGAAGATTATAAACGACTTTCGCCTGATGGTGCTACGTCTAATGAAACGCTCAATGCCCAGATTGAAATTTATAAAAGACTCAGACCGTCAAATCCCGCTACGGTCGAAATCGCCAAGACGTTCTTTAATAATTTATTTTTTAGGACCGAATACTATGATCTGTCCCGCGTGGGTCGTTTAAAATTAAACCGAAAACTTCGAATAACTGAGCAGGAAGCGCCTATATCGCTAAGGACACTTAGACCCGAAGATATAATGGTGGCCGTTAAATACCTCCTTGAATTGAAGGAAGGTAAATCGGGACATGAGATTGACGATATTGACAACATGGGAAACCGTCGCGTGCGATCCGTTGGTGAACTTTTGGAAAACCAATATCGCATTGGTTTGGTGCGAATGGAACGCGCTATCAAAGAACGAATGAGTTTACAGGATGTTGAAACTCTGATGCCGCATGATCTCATAAACGCCAAACCGGTTACCGCTGTCGTTAAAGAATTCTTCGGTTCATCCCAACTATCGCAGTTCATGGATCAGACTAATCCATTAAGCGAAATCACACACAAAAGGCGCTTGTCAGCTCTGGGGCCGGGTGGACTCACACGTGAGCGAGCGGGTTTCGAGGTTAGAGACGTTCACTCAACCCATTACGGCCGAATCTGTCCGATTGAGACACCTGAAGGGCCTAATATTGGATTGATTGTTTCTTTATCTACTTATGCCAGGGTTAACGAGTTCGGTTTCATAGAAACCCCATATCGGCCTGTTCATGATAGGGTCGTTAGTCGGGAAATGAAGTTCCTTACGGCTCTTGACGAGGAAGAACATGTAAAAGTCCAAGCTGACGCGATTATCGATGAAAACGGTCGCCTTGTTGAAGACTTGGTTTCTGTAAGGACAAAAGATGGCGAATACGCAATGGGAAACAGTTCAGAAGCGACTTACATGGACGTGTCTCCCAATCAGTTAGTGTCTGTAGCTGCGTCCCTGATTCCATTTCTTGAAAATGACGACGCCAACCGTGCCCTTATGGGATCTAATATGCAGCGTCAAGCCGTCCCTCTTTTAACAACTCAGGCCCCCCTTGTGGGAACAGGCATGGAACAAGTAGTCGCCGTTGACTCTGGGGTTACCGCTTTGGCTAAGAGAGATGGTGTCGTAGATTCTGTTGACGCGACTAGAATTGTTATAAAGGCCACTGAATTTGAAGAAGGAGACCTAGATCCCGGGGTGGATATCTACAACCTGGTTAAATACCAGAGATCCAACCAGAATACTTGCATTAACCAGCGTCCCATAGTCAAAAAGGGAGATCGGGTTTCGGCTGGCCAGGTTATAGCGGACGGACCAGCCACAGACAAGGGCGAACTAGCGCTTGGCAGAAATGTGCTGGTAGCATTTATGTGTTGGGGCGGGTACAATTATGAGGACTCGATCCTCGTCAGTGAGAAAATCGTAAAAGAAGACATTTTTACTTCAATTCACATAGAAGAATTTGAGGTGATGGCTCGAGACACGAAGCTTGGAAAAGAGGAAATAACCAGAGATATCCCCAATGTAGGTGATGAAGGTCTTAGGAATCTAGACGAAGCCGGCATCATTCGTATCGGGGCGGAGGTCAAACCTGGCGACATCCTCGTTGGAAAAATTACCCCAAAAGGTGAAAACCAACTTAGCCCCGAAGAAAAGTTGTTACGGGCAATTTTCGGGGAAAAGGCGGGTGATGTACGCGACACGTCTTTACGAGTGCCCCCTGGTGTCGAAGGAATAGTTATCGACGCTAGGATCTTTTCAAGAAAAGGCACGGATAAAGATAGTCGTAGCATTTCCATTGAAACTGAAGAAATAGCAAAATTAACCAAAGATCGGGACGATGAATTAAGAATAGTCGAAGAAGGCGCTCGAGAGAGAATTAGAAACATGCTCGTGGGCAAAGAAGTCGCAGCGGCGTTGTCTGACACCGAGTCAGGGACGCAGCATCTGAAAAGGAATGAAACTGTCACTAATCAGGTTATTGACACGATCCCATTGGAAGCCCTTAGAAATATATCCTTAAAAAGCTCTGACGCAGCCCTTGAGGAAGAGATCTCCAAAATTATCGAGAGATTCAGTGACCAGAAGCATTTTTGGAGAATGCACTTTGACGAAAAGATCAGCCGCCTCAAAAAGGGCGATGAATTGCCTCCCGGCGTAATTAAATTGGTTAAGGTTTATATTGCCATAAAGAGAAAGTTGTCGGTCGGTGACAAGATGGCTGGGCGCCACGGAAACAAGGGAGTGTTGTCACGCATCCTTCCCGAAGAAGACATGCCTTATTTCGAAGATGGAACCCCAGTGGAGATAGTTTTGAATCCACTTGGTGTGCCTTCTCGAATGAATGTGGGGCAGGTTCTTGAAACCCATCTTGGTTGGGCAGCGCGCGGTCTAGGAGAATCACTTGACCGACTTGTAAAAGAACAGTGCTCGCCTCAAAAATTACGGGAAAGACTCCTCGAAATATATGAGGTAAAAGAACCGGATAGGCGACAGAAAATTCGTAGCATCATTGAGGAAATGGATGAAGATGATTTACGAAAATTCGCCGCTTCTCTTTCTCCAGGTGTGCCGATCGCTACACCTGTATTCGATGGAGCCCGAGAATCTGAGATCAAGGACATTCTCGAAAAGGCCGGTTTACCAACATCCGGACAAACACAATTGTACGACGGTCGATCCGGAGAACCTTTTGACACCAAGGTTACCGTGGGCATCATCTACATGATGAAACTTCATCACTTGGTAGATGACAAAATCCATGCTAGGGCCATCGGGCCTTATTCACTTGTTACTCAGCAACCACTGGGCGGAAAAGCCCAATTTGGAGGCCAGAGACTCGGTGAAATGGAAGTATGGGCAATGGAAGCCTATGGGGCTGCCTATTCGCTTCAGGAATTCCTCACTGTAAAATCTGATGATGTTACAGGACGAACCAGAATGTACGAAAGCATTGTGAAGGGCACAAACGTTCTAGAACCGGGACTGCCGGAATCATTCAACGTCTTGGTTAAGGAAATAAAGTCTCTAGGACTGGATGTTGAACTCTTGGAGAGCGACCCCGGCTCTGCGGCCTGAAAGACGTTATGTGGATTGAAATTCGTTAATATGGTTTAGTGTTTTTTGATAAACCTAATTACCTATTAAACGGTTCATAAATTATGACCGTTTTAATCCCTCGAGACATTTAATGTCGGTTTTCCCAAAAATTGGAGGGAAGCATGGAAGACGTTTATTACAGCTTTTTTGAAAAACCAAAAGACCCCTTGCATTTCTGCGCGGTTAAAATCTCTCTCGCGTCTCCTGAGAAAATCCGTGAATGGAGCCACGGAGAGGTCAAGAAACCTGAGACTATAAATTATAGGACTTTTAAACCCGAACGTGACGGACTTTTTTGCGCCAAAATATTTGGTCCTGTAAAAGATTTCGAGTGCAACTGTGGGAAATATAAGAGGATGAAACATCGTGGCACGATTTGCGAAAAGTGCGGCGTAGAAGTTATACAGTCCAAAGTCCGTCGGGAACGGATGGGGCATATCGAACTTGCCACGCCCGTCGCCCACATTTGGTTCCTCAAGAGTTTGCCGAGCCGAATCGGAACACTTTTGGACCTAACCCTCAAGGAAGTTGAGCGTGTTTTATATTTCGAATCCTATCTGGTCATTTCGGCGGGACCTACGGATCTTCGACCTGGTGAATTGATCAACGAAGAAAAATATCATCAGATAAGGGAAGAATTCGGGAAAGATTTGAACACTTTTGAAGCCCTCATGGGTGGAGAAGCCGTACGATTGAGGCTTGAACGACTCGATTTGGCTACTGAGAGCGTGAAAGTCCGAGAGGAAATGAAGGCTTCGGCCTCTGAAGCCAAGAGAAAGAAGCTCGCCAAGCGACTGCGGGTCCTGGAATCCTTAAAGGGGATCGAACCCGAGGCGCTGGTTGCAGAGCTTTCCTTAATTTCAGAATCGCTTGACCCGGAGAGTGAGAAGGGCCAATTTGTTAATGAATTATTGCAATCGGCGCAAGAGATTCTTGTTAAGTGGAGAGAGACGGAAGATTGGGAAGTTCGAAAAC
>JACWAG010000299.1 GCA_014874425.1 Syntrophaceae bacterium
AGATAGGGTTGGAAAATGCTGTTGAAAGATAATCCTTACTCGTTCCTCACGGGGCGAGACCCGTTTATGCCGATGGAGTTCCAGGCGCAATCGGATCACAATCATGTGTCAAAAATCCAGTTTGAACTTAAGCATGAAGGTCTTTTAGGAATACCTCATGGCGGAGTAGGCATGGGATTGTGTCTTGACGCGTGGCGAAATTTGGGACAACCTGATTATCCAGTGACGGTGAATTTCAAGTTTGGTGGATCAGGTATTTGCATCGGGGACCAAGCGGTCTTTGAAATAAATGGGCGAGACTTATCCCAAAACGGCTTGGACCTTAGGATCACTAAAGATGGTGACAGAAAGCCTTATCTTCGAGCTGAAATAACGGCAATGAAATCCACAGGGGTTTCTGTGCCGACGTGGCTCGGAAATTATGATAATTTTCGAGCGTTGCCCTATTACAGGAATTGTTTTGTGTGCGGACATTTCAGAAACGAGCCGGGTTTGCGGCGACGATTTCGAGTTCATCAAAACAACTCCATTGTTCAAATCACTGTTCCATGGGGATGCGATTCCGAAGATTTTGACAGAGCAGGGTCTTTCCTTATTTCCAAAGACGAGTTGCATCCTGCGGCGCTAATATCGATTTTCGACGAAAATACAGCATGGGCGGGATTCATGTTGACCAAAGCAGCCGGCCTTTCAGTAAGGCTAGAATTTTCGCTGCTTAGACCTGTAAGAAAGCACGAAAAACTCCTGTTCGTCGCGGAACCTACAGGGATAAGGGGTAACCCCACTGCTCCTAGATTCTTCACGGCTCAGGGAACAATATTCGCGGTAAATGGTTCAGACTCGGACCCGGTAGCGTTTGGTAGGGGCGAATGGATTATTATGCAACAATATACTGACCAAATAAAAAGAAACCTGATTCCGGATAACGATTGGGAATGGATTTTTATGTAGTTGGTATTTTTTAAAAAAGACCATTCCGGTCGAATGGAGCTAAAAGTGGTAGATAAAGTTACGGATGGAATATTGTGGGTAGCCGGCCGGGATAGATTTATGCCGGATTCACACATCTATATATTGGGAGATGTTAATTCCAATGATCTGACCATAATAGATTGTGGAATTGTCGAAATGGGGGACTATAAGCTGGGTGAATTGGAAAATCACGGGATCTCCCTAGAACAGGTCAAGAGGATAATAATGACTCATACTCATCTTGACCACATAGGCTGTCTCCGGGAATTCCTGGACAAAGGCCCTCACATTCAGGTCTGGGTCCATAAGGATGAGGCGACGTACCTGGAACAAGGTGATGACAGAATTGTCTTTGGCAACAAGATGTTTGAATCAATGATTAGGTCCCAATACTCTATTCCGGCAGGCTTTTTTCAATTTAAGGTGGATCGGAAACTGGCAGGCGGAGAAATACTGGATCTGGGAGGGCAGCAATTTAAGGTAATCCATGTTCCAGGGCACAGCATCGGCAGCATAGGATTGTATGATGAAGCACGGAAAATTTTTATTTCTGGAGACACTATCTACGCTGACGGCGCTATAGGTAGATATGACCTGTTTTCGGCCGATCCGGACAAATTAAAGGAATCGCTGGAGATTATAGCAGATCTCAAAATAGACACTCTTTTACCGTGTCACAATCGCATCGTAAAAGGTGGAGCTGACCAAATGATCAAGAATACCGTTCAACATTGGCTCCCCATGTTGAGGTGACATTGGGTTTACAAACGTAAGCGCTACCAAATATTGCTTGGAAGGTTAGGGGAATTTAAACATGGGTAAAACTGTTGCTGAAAAGATCATTGGGGCGCACCTCGTCAAAGGTAAAATGGAGGTGGGATCGGAAATAGCGATAAAGATCGATCACACTCTTACTCAGGACGCCACTGGAACCATGGTTTATCTGGAATTCATGGCAATGAAGGCCCCACGAGTCAAGACCGAAGTATCCGTAAGCTATGTGGATCATAATCTCCTTCAAACAGATTTCAAGAACGCTGATGACCACCGGTTTCTTAGGACAGCGGCGGCGAAATTTGGCGTCATATTTAGCCGTCCGGGCAATGGTGTGTCCCATCAGGTACATTTGGAGCGATTTAGCGTTCCGGGGAAAACACTTTTAGGGTCGGACAGCCACACTCCTACAAACGGAGGTATGTCCATGCTGGCCATAGGCGCCGGTGGGCTTGATATAGCCATGGCCATGGGAGGAGCGCCATTTTACCTCAACATGCCTAGAATTGTGGGTGTCAGGCTTTCAGGTCATTTGCAGGCATGGGTTTCAGCGAAAGACGTCATCCTGGAGCTTCTGCGTCGTCAATCTGTAAAGGGGGGCGTAGGAAAGATTTACGAGTATTTTGGTCTTGGGGTGGAGACTCTATCTGTAACGGATAGGTCTGTAATAGGAAACATGGGGGCCGAACTGGGCGCGACCACTAGCATTTTCCCTTCGGATCAAAGGACCCTAGAATTTCTTGAAAGCCAGGGTAGGGGCGGTTCCTGGACTGAGATAACGGCTGATCCAGATGCTGGTTACTGCGAAATAATCGAGATTGACCTGTCTGAGCTTGAACCTATGATCGCGTCTCCAAGTTCTCCTGACAACGTGACGAAAGTCTCTGCAATTGAAGGCATACCCGTCAATCAGGTGATAGTGGGGTCGTCGGCCAATTCATCGTATCGTGATCTCATGATTACGGCCAAGGCCATGGAAGGCAGGCACTGCCACCCAGATGTAAGTTTTGAAATCAACCCCGGCAGTAACCAAGCCCTATTGAATGTCACCGCATTTGGAGGGCTTACCAATTTAATCAAAGGCGGCGCTCGCATACACCAATCGGGTTGTTTGGGTTGCATAGGAATGGGTCAGGCTCCAGGCACGGGGAATGTCTCGCTTCGGACTTTCCCTAGAAACTTTCCTGGCCGTAGCGGAAGTTTCCCGGATAGTGTCTATCTGTGTTCTCCCGAGACAGCAGTAGCGTCCGCCATCTTTGGAAAAATTACTGATCCCCGAAAGCTGGGAAACTATCCGGATGTTTCAAATCCCGAGAAGTATGTAGTTAACGACGAGAACCTTATTTATCCCCCAGAATCTGGAGAAGCCATCGAAATACTGATGGGACCAAATATCAAGCCGTTTCCCGAGTTCGGACCGCTGGAAGACGATCTCGAAGGCGTGGTAGTCCTCAAGGTTGAAGATAACATTACCACTGACCATATAATGCCCGCCGGTAGTAAGGTGCTGCCTTTAAGAAGCAATATTCCCGCAATTAGCGAGTTTGTTTTTAACATTGTCGACCCGGACTTCCCTGCTCGCGCCAAGGCGGCGGGGTCGGTGTTTGTCATTGGTGGGGAAAACTATGGACAAGGGTCTTCTCGTGAACACGCTGCAATTGCTCCACGATTTTTAGGGGTAAGGGCTAAACTGGTAAAAAGTTTCGCACGTATACACAAGGCCAATCTGATAAACTTCGGTATACTGCCTCTCCGATTTGAGAATCCTGAAGATTACAAATTTATAGAACCTGGTGATAGGTTAAGGATTGCAGGAATAAGAAAGTCTCTGGAAGAGGGAGCAACGTTGTTAAATGTTACAGAACTGGGGTCGGGTCGGACAATTCCTGTGAAGCTTGAAATAACGCCTAGGGACCGTAAAATCTTACTAGCCGGAGGCCTTATAAACCTGGCTGAGTGCTGCTAACACTATTTTGCGTTCTAATTTCAAGTTGCTACGGATGACTAGCTTACACACTAAGGCTCCGACCCGCTGCTCCGGGTCGGGCCCTTTTGGTTTTGAACCTTCTCGAAGATTTCATCAGGCTCCTGGTCCTTCAAGGGAGCGAGATCCCGCCCGTGATGGGCCCTAAAACCTTCGGCTGTTACCTTGGTGAGTAGTAGTGGAACTATCCTCCCTGAATCCCAGTGCAACGACAAAATTGGAGCATTGTAAGAATATGCGCCCCGGCCGGCCTGGACCCATTCCTGGCCAGTCTCCCCTTTGTAGCTCGTCTCAAAGGTTCCATCTTTTCTAAATATAAGTTTTACCACACGATTCTTCGCAGGAGTTTCCTGACCTTGAATAATCCGAGCGGTCAGGACCCATGTTCCCACTAACTCGGGATGAATCTCTGATGAAAATTGCGCTCTTTGTTCCTGACAGGAAATCATTAGAGCCACACAGCAGAAACACAATATATATATGGCACAGATACTGAGATTTTTCATCATTGTAGACACGAACCTAATAAAAACAAAAAAAGCGATCCTCAAACAAAAGATCGCTTTTTTCCACTAAGCTTTTTAGGTTAAAAAGCTAGAATAAATTCTTTTCACAAATTGATCTTAGAACCAGCCGCTTGAAGAGCTACTCGCAGGATAGTAACCGCTGCTTGAGGAGCTGGCGGGCCAATAATAGCCACTGCTTGAGCTAGAAGAAGCTGGGGTGCAGCAATAGGCTACTGTTCCGCTGCTGCTTGAAGAGCTGGCGGTGGGCCAATAATTACCACTGCTTGAGCTAGAAGAAGCTGGGGTGCAGCAATAGGCTACTGTTCCGCTGCTGCTTGAAGAGCTAGCGGGCCAATAATAACCACTGCTGGATGAACTAGCTGTATAGTTTCCGCTGCTGCTGCTACTGCTGGATGACGCATTGCCCCAGGAAGAATAGGGGGCCCAAGCATAGAATCCAAAGCCGTATGAAGCAAACAACATAACCATACCTACAACCGCGAGCGTCACTGCAAATCTTCTCATTGAAATCGTTACCTCCTCATTGAACGAGAATAAATTCGCTGTTCTCTAATAGAAAACAGTTGCTCCCTTTAATAAATCCAAAAAACGTTTGTTAATCGCTATCACGTTTAACCAGTGTTGTCAATCTTTTTCTAGCTTAGTAGCCGTGATATCGATGGGGCGTCAGTCAGAGGTCTCAGTCCTCACTTGACTCACACCTTTTCTCTGCTACAATTCCCTTGATTGAATCTTTTGTCAAGGAAATTTTAATATGATAAAATTAAAAAATAAAATTAATTCACTAAATGGATTACTTCATATTATAATTGAACAATATGTATGCCAGTTTTACCTTAAATGCCAGTATTACCTCAAAGAACATGACATTATTGGATTGAGATATATTGTAGTTTTAAAAGAGCTTTTTTATTCTAGCTTGAATGCGACCAACAACCGGAAATTCGGAAAATTGAGCTTGTCATCTGAGATCTTCAGCTTGATCTTTGTCTTGATATCATTGTTTCCAAGCGCCGTAGGAGGCGAAGTCACTCAGAGTCTCGAGTCAGACCTGTCGGCGCAGCATTCGAATTCAATATCCCGGCAAATTAGACAGGCGGGTGAACTGGCTCTGGCCGGCGATACTGTCCGTGCAACAGAGATATTAAGGCAAGCTTTAAAAGAATGCCAAAGCACGGATGGAGAAAGCCATGATTGCGCCAACTGGCTTCGGCCCTTGCAGGGACTTAATATGATGCTGGAAAACCCTAAGAAGCTGATAACCTCTAAAAATTCTATTGGTATGAAGTTGGTCAGGATACCAGCAGGGGAGTACATGATGGGGAGCCCTAAGCAGGAACTGGACTGGCTCCGACTCACTTTTCGACAGACCTGGCGCGAAGGACATAAACAATGGTTCCAGGATGAAACTCCGCTGCACCCAGTTCGTATAACCAAACCATTTTATATGGGCGCGTATGACGTTACGGTGAAGGAATTCAGGGATTTTGTAGATGACACGAAGTATAAAACCGATGCTGAAAAAGGTGACGGCGGCATGATTTTCAGCAATAAGGAGAACAGATGGGTCCCGCAGAAAAACATGAAGTGGGATTCTGTTCCATGGAAAATAGCGGACAACCAACCGGTCGTATTTGTTTCCTGGAATGACGCGCAGGCTTTTTGCAAATGGTTGAGCCGAAAAGAGAAACTGCGTTACAGATTACCAACGGAAGCGGAATGGGAAATGGCTTGTCGAGGAGGCGCAGTGTGGGTCCGATATCCTTGGGGAAATAAACTCCCTGGTGATAGGGACACAAATTTTGGGGATGGGAACCCAAAGCTCCCAGCAAGTCTAACCACTGTCAACGACGGTTATGAATATGTATCGCCGGTTGGAAGTTATCCTCCAAACGGTTTTGGCCTTTACGACATGGATGGCAATGTCATGGAATGGGTCCAGGATTATTACGACCGAAATTATTATGAAACGTCACCTATCAACGACCCGCAGGGGCCGGCGACTGGATCAGGTAGAGTGAACAAAGGGGGAAACTGGTTTGCTAGTCCTACCGATTGCAGGTGCGCTTTCAGAGGCTTTTCCGGTGAGACGATGAGTTTTTGGAACCTTGGTTTTCGGGTGGTTATGGAAGATAATTCTGCTTCAGATATTCTTAAGACAGCGAATAATAGGCCTGACAAATCAAGTCAATCTTACGAGTCTTCATCATCATCCAGTATGCCTCCTAGCGAGGAAGATGGGGTCAGGCTGTTCCGTCAGGCTATGTTTGCAGCGCAACAGCAGCAGTGGGACAATGCTATAGAAGACCTGGAAAAAGCTTTGAAACTTTATAAAAAACGTGAAGATCCCAAATGGATAGCCAGGGTGAAGGCCACTCTTGCTGGAATTTACGCTGAACGAAATCGGACGTTTAAAAGTAAGGAGCTTTACACTCAGGCTTTATCAGAATTTAGAAAGATGGGCGATACCGTTAACGCGAAAATAATTCTGGCCCGTTTACAGGCACTGGAGACATCACCCGGCGTAAAAGTGGTGGAGGTGCAGAAAGGCAGCATCGCTGACCGAATCGGCGTAGTCCCTGGTGACGTGTTGGTGGAATACGCGGGCGAGACAGGACTGAGAGTGGCGAGTCTGAAGAAATTGGTAGAGGAGTACACCCGGACACCGCAAATTACATTAAGTGTGATGAACAATAATGAACTAACGACTACTGTTGTGCCCGGTGGACCGCTGGGTGTTGCGCTTGAAGATATCAAACGCCCGCCCCGACCTGCCAGGGCCCCAGAACAGCAGCAAAATCAGAGGGAAAGAAGAAACCCGAGAGAACGTAGGAACCGACGATAATATTTGAGACAAATACCCGGCTTGAGTTATAGGGCCTACTTGTGAACCCTTGTAACGATCTTGTCAATTATTGAACTTGTAGAGACACCATTTACGAGTTCCACGAATTGGACTTTGCCTCCCCGTTCTTTTACGATGTCCTCTCCTATTACCTTTTTACCTTTCCAGTCTGCCCCTTTGACCAGAACGTCAGGCTTTATTTCTTTTATAAGATTGTACGGGGCGCCTTCATCGAAAGACACTACATGATCCACAAAATTCAAGGCGGATACCAGCTCTAGCCTATCATTTTCGGTGACTATGGGTCTTTGAATCCCTTTGATTTTCCGGACGGATTTATCCGAGTTAACGGCTACGATCAAGATGTCACCAAACGTTGACGCCTTACGTAGAAGTTCCAGGTGTCCAATGTGGAACAGATCAAAACAGCCATTAGTGAACACTATAGACTGGCCCTGTAGTCTGTGGTTCCTGACAACCCTTTCCACTTCATCCCGCGAAATGATCTTTCTTCCTTGGGGCCAATTCCTGAGAGAATTGAGCATTTCATCGAGAGTCACCGAGGCCGCTCCGAAACGAGCTACAACGAGCGAAGCTGCGAGATTGGCGAGTTGGGCGGCTTCTTCTACAGAAAGCCCGCTTGCTACGGCAAGCGCCAGAGTAGCTATCACTGTGTCGCCCGCGCCGGTAACATCAACTATTTCGACAGGCTTTACGGGAAAATCCTGAACTTTGTTTCTCGTTACCAGAGTAATTCCATCTTTTCCGCGGGTCACGAGTATGCCTTCAGCCTGAGTCTGTTCAAGCAATATAGCGCCAGCTTTCTCAAGCGTCTGGGTGTTTTTTATTTCAACGCCGGAAGCAAGAGACGCTTCCCTTATATTCGGGGTTACATACGTGGCGCCGCGATATCGACTGAAGTCAAGCCCTTTAGGATCAACGAGCGATGGAACACCTTCAGAGCGGGCAGTCACAAACAGGCTCCTCAGAATAGTTTCGGAGAGGAAACCCTTGCCGTAATCTGAGACTATTACGGCCTTGACCTGCGGAATCACAGATTTGATATCATCAAGTACCTTCTTCTCAAGTTCCAAAGGCATTAGTCCGGCATATTCTTCATCAATCCTTACTATCTGCTGGTTTCTAGCCACTACCCTGGTCTTGATCGTTGTCGGCCGGGACCTTTCGGATTTTAGCCAGAAAGTGTCCACCCCGATTTCAGCGCAGTGTTTTCTGAACCACTCTCCCGCCGCGTCCGAGCCTACTGTCGCAAACAGGGCCACGGCCCCTCCCATCGAAACAACATTTCTAACAACGTTACCTGCCCCTCCAAGTCGCCTATGCCTGTCTTTGGCTAACAAAACAGGTACCGGTGATTCGGGGGAAATTCTCTCAACTTCACCTATAACATATTCGTCTACCATTACATCGCCAGCGACAAGAATAGACGCCGGTTGCATTTTATTAATCAAATTTTCGTTCAATTCATCAGCCTCCGCGTATGTCTTTTTGAAGAATAAAAGTATCTTACCATAATTATTTCAACCGAACATTCCAAGCTGGAACTGAAATCTGTAATTGTACCATTTGGAAAATAGTCTGGTAGTTGATACAATGTCAAACATCGATTTAGTAAAAAACATTGACAGGCTTTAGAGTTCAGGGAATGAAATGAACAAAATCCTTTCAATAGCCGGATCGGATTCCGGAGGGGGGGCCGGCATACAAGCCGACCTTAAAACCATTTTGTCTCTTGGCGGTTATGGCATGAGCGCGATTACCGCGCTGACTGCACAGAATACGTTGGGCGCGCATGCGATTAGGCTCATGGAT
>JACWAG010000300.1 GCA_014874425.1 Syntrophaceae bacterium
ACCCAGAAAACCAAGGCCAATTTCGTAAACATCCTCAGTCTGTTGCAATTGGCCCAGGGCCAGCTTAACACTCAAAACCGAAACCATATTGACTAAACCAACCACAAGCCCGGCCCTAAGAATAGCTGTGCGGTCAGAAACTTTGCTCACTCCATGCAAGCCGACTACACATGAAATAAGGAAAAAAGAAAAAAGGTAGATGTCTCCCTCAACTGCCATTGAAGCCGCCAAACAACTCAGGACCGAAAAAAGAAAAGCCAGCCTTGGATCAACCATCAGTGAGGCAAGCATCGCCGAAGTAGCGACAGGAGCCGCAAAGAAGAATGACTGAGGATTTATGTGGTTGAAAGACACCGCTATCGATGTAGAGGTATGGACAAAAATCTTCATCATGATGACAGTGCCTACCAATAGCACACTGAACAGCACAAGATCCTGAGACGCCTGTTTTCTCCTGTCCAGGTAATTTTCCGAGAAATAGAGAAATAACCGGATCAGCAGTATCAGGATCAGCCCCAGTCCCGCCACAATACCATAGCGACTGTAAGCGGGATTAGCCTTGTTCAAACCATCAAGTTTCTTAATATGCGCCTCATTTACCGGCTCTCCCTCGCGCACTATCGGTTCCCCTTTGGATACCTGAAAATAGACCGGCTTGACTGAAGCGAGCGCCTCCTGTCGCAAAACGGCTGTTTTTTCACGATTGAAGGTCAAATTGACATTGATAAGATCAGTCGCTATCTTCCTTATGGCCTCGGATAAAGCCGTATCTTCGGTTGTATCCCGCTCCTCGTTGTTGATCTTGTTCATTGCCTCTCTCAAATCGTAAAGAGAGGATACATCCTTGAGCGCTTCAAGTTTCTCCTTGGACTTGGAACGAATCAGGATTCCCTGTTTACCATCGCGCAATAGTAGCTCTCTGCTCAAAACAACACCCTTCAACAACAAAGGCACAACAAGCGATTGAAGATCCCTTTGAGCCCTTGCGCTGAACCCGGCGGCCTTTAACGCCATAAAACTCGCAGGCGAAACATCAGCTCCCAGTAAGGTTTCAACTCTTGACCTCAGGGCGTTGTTGTCCATGGGCTGGAACTGTTTCGCTCCAGCGCTTTTACTTTCTGCGGCTGGTTTGTTCTCCTTCGATTTGTCTTCTTCTTTCGCGTTGTTTTCAGCTTCCTGAGCCAGATAATTCTTCATGAAATTAAATGCGTTGGCAATCCTGGCTTGAACATCATCAACCATTTCTTCATCCAGGTCATAAACGGGCAGCACCGATCGAAGAACTTCCTGTTGGTTCTTGTTCGTAGCCTCCTCATCAATAACCTGAAACGTGATTGGAGAAAGAATGGTTTCAGGGGCAGGTTCACCAATCGTCAGCGAATAGACCTGAAATGATCTGGGAGCGAGTAAAAAAGCTGTGAACAGGGAAACCGCAACTATCAAGGCCCACATCTTTACCTTGCGATCCAACAAACGATTGACTCGCTCAGGCACAAAACGGCCGATTCCTCTCCGTTTCTTGCTCAGTGGCTCTTTGGGCCGGTCTTTGGATGAACTCTTTACAGAATTCTTATTTTTGGACGATGCTTCAAACATCGCAGGTTATCTCCGATTCCTAAAATCAGACACACGGCTTTCATACGCCTTAATGATCTCCTGGACAAGAGGATGACGAACAACATCCTGTTCAGAAAACGTTACAAATGAAATTCCTTCAATGTTATTAAGTATTTCTTTAGCTTCCACGAGTCCGGATCTAATCCCTTCCGGAAGGTCGATTTGAGTTATGTCACCAGTAATTACAGCTTTGGATGAATATCCAAGCCTGGTCAAAAACATCTTCATCTGTTCCGAAGTTGTATTTTGAGCTTCATCCAGTATCACAAATGAATCATTTAGCGTGCGACCTCTCATGAACGCCAAAGGGGCGATCTCAATGTCACCTCTTTCAACCATACGGGAAACTTTTTCAGAATCAACCATATCGTGAAGAGCGTCATAAAGAGGCCTAAGATACGGATTGACCTTTTCTTGCATGTCACCAGGCAAAAAACCCAGCTTTTCCCCAGCCTCAACCGCTGGACGAGCCAGAATGATTCTCCTCAGTCGCTTCTTTGAAAAAGACGCCATTGCCATTGCCATTGCCAAATATGTCTTTCCGGTTCCGGCGGGACCTATCCCAAAAACTATATCAAAGGTTCGTATCGCCTGAATATACTGTTTCTGATTCCACGTTTTCGGTGTAATCGGTCTTTTATCATCAGAAATAAAGATAACTTCCTTGAGGACTTCCTTGATCTTGGCTCCAGAGTCCATGGCCAACATCTTGGCCCCTTGATCAATGTCGGCAGGATGTATGGGATAAGATTCACGAGCAAGAGAATATAGTTGCTTGATCAAACGTTCGGCCACGTCATCGGAAGGTTGATCTCCGACAATACTTACGCTGTTTCCCTTAACAGAAATCCTGACCTTTAGGAGCTTTTCTATGTGTTTGATGTTTTTATTGAACTCACCAACTAAAGCTTGAAATGCCCCAATATTGTCGAAACTGATTCGCCGTGACGGATGATTACTCCCTGCGATCAACTCTGAATTCAAATCTCCTCCAACATTAAATCGTCACGGAGTGAAAGAGCTAAAATTTCCTGGGACTCCGTTTCTGAGAAGTATTATAATAGATTACTAACGCGATGAATAGATCGAAAATGATTTCGAGTTCGAGCGCATCTGGCGCCTATGAGTATTTGACGTCAATATACACTTTGGGAACAAGACCTAAAACCATTAAAAACGAGGAAACGGTTTAATGAATCTCTCAAAATCCAACAATGATCTGGGCTCCACATTTGTGAAACTCACAGAACTAATAAAAACACTTCGATCTGAGAATGGTTGTCCATGGGACAGGAAACAGACTCTCAAGAGTTTTCATCCTTATGTCCTTGAAGAATATCACGAGTTGGTTCAGGCCATTAATGAACTGGACTCGAATGAGATGGTTGAAGAAGCCGGAGATTTAATCTTTTTGATAATCTTCCTGAGTTGCATGATCGAAGAAGCAGGCTATGGCACTCTTTCAGAAATGCTGGCCGGGGTTCACGAAAAGATGACCCGTCGTCACCCTCATGTGTTTGGAGATATATCTGTATCCAGCGACAAAGAAGTCATAGAAAACTGGTCGAAAATTAAGTCGTTGGAAGAAAAGATCAGATTGAGAAATTCTGTCCTCGATGGGGTTCCCAAGTCACTTCCCGCATTGAGCAGAGCGAACAAACTATCTTCTCGGGCGGCTCGAGTGGGTTTTGACTGGCCAAATATAAAGGACCTGGCCTGCAAGATCGAAGAAGAGCTTAATGAATTCAAACAGGCTATAGACAGTAATGATTTGGACAGTGTTCGTGAGGAATTAGGGGACGTGCTTTTCGTTTTGGTTAATTTAGGCCGCCATTTGGGTATTGATCCTGAGGCGGCCCTGAATGAAGCATCGGACAAATTCGAGAGGCGATTTAGACACATCGAAGGC
>JACWAG010000301.1 GCA_014874425.1 Syntrophaceae bacterium
GCATAGGACATAAGGAGGAAGAATAAAATGGAAGAAAAGATAGAAGTTGCCCCTCTCCGTCTAGACGTAGCTATCAAAGGCTGGATCATCATTTATGGATTGACGATCGTCACCAACTACATACTTAACGCATGGATGAAAGCTGCGCCTATCGGCCCATGGACGGGAGCGGAGGTGCTGAACTGGTACTGGTTCGACAACGTGTGCTACATGTTGTTATCTCTTTGGTGGTGCTTTCTATTCTTCGCGGTGGGGATGTGGCCCTTCGATAGAATTCAAAATAGCTTTAATCGGGGACTTGTAGCTACTGCCGTATGCTGGATACTGGGATGGTTTTCCTACAAAGCCATCTACTGGCTTGGCTTAGACGCCGGCTGGGCTTTTCCGGTTATTGGAAGTCTCTATTTTTTGGTGGTCTTTTTTGCATACACGGGGGAAAATTGGCTGTTTGCAGGCTTTAGCTTGCCACGGCAGTTCGGTCTCCTTTTGTTGGCTTGTGTGGCTCTTACGTGGATCGTCACGATGACTCATGTTCGTTGGGTTCCTCCCTGGTGGTTCCCCTTCTGCCAGATCGGCTTGGCCACAGGACTCTTCGCGTACCTCTTCAGGAGGATGAACCAACCTGCGAAGGGCATAATGATGTGGTTGGTTATGTTTATCGCTGTGGGTGTGTGGTTGACGATCTCAGCCCGGCTGGGAATCTGGGACTACAAACTGGAAGGCGTGTCCAAGTTCTGGAACATCGGTTCTTATGACGACACCAAAGTCTGGTTGCTCATGTTCATGGTTAGTTGCTCTTTCATTTACGGGGTGTTGGTACCCTTGCATAACTGGCCTTTCACGAAGATCCCCATGCCCTGGGGAGGCTTTCTTGCCAGTATATTCAGCGCAGTGCTGGTCATCATCATCACCCTGATAATCAAGGGGTTAATCGGTCCCGTATTCACTGACATGAATTCCGCTCTCACCTACGGGTACATGGGGGTAGCCTGGTCCTTTTTCATCCCGCTCTTTTTTGGCATCGGCTTCGAAAAACCATATCTGTGGGTGGGGCAGAAGACCCCGGGCACATGGGAAGACGTGGACTAGACTCAATGGCAAGGTCATCCGCACTCCGGCAGCCGATGATTGATAATATCAGCGAATGGAAAGTTGCTGGCCGTTACACAGAAGCAACCGCTTACTGCGCTTACTCTGAATTTCACGGAGTCTAATATTCAAAAGTTTGACAAGAGCGAGCTATCTGTTACCAAGTCAAGAGTCTCTCCCTAACTCGCTCTTGAAGCTTGACCCCATACCTAAAGGAGGACCAAACATGACGAAAGAAGCATTGGGGATGATTGAAACGAAAGGCCTGGTTGCCAATATTGAGGCATCGGACGCAATGGTGAAAGCAGCCAATGTGGTGCTCATAGGGAACGTAAAGATAGGTGCCGGGCTGGTGACTACCATGGTGCGAGGTGATGTGGGAGCGGTCAAAGCGGCGACAGACGCAGGAGCAGCCGCGGCCTCGAAGGTCGGCGAGGTTGTTGCCGTGCATGTGATCCCTAGGCCGCACCAGGATGTGGAAAAGATTCTGCCTCAAAGCCCAGAGGCCTAGCAAGCCGATCTCGATCCATTATTGCGATAGGCGGACAAAGAGGAGGTAATCCTTGATGCAAGATGAACTGGTCGATACCGTTCTGAAGGAAGTGATGAAGCGGGTGGGTTCCGCCTCCTCCGGCGAGGCAGAACCGTCAAGACAAAGGAAAAACAATCCGCTACCCATAGAGGATCTTGTGCAACTGACTGAATATGTGGGCGTTGGCTTGGGCGATACTCAAGGGATCGTGATCGCCAATCTGGATCCCAGCGTTCAGGAACTCATGGGGGTAGATAAGCGGTTCCGGTCCATTGGTATCATAGGCGGCCGTGTCGGGGCAGGTCCCCAAATCATGGCGGCGGATGATGGCGTCAAAGCAACCAATACCGAGATCGTATCTGTTGAGATGCCAAGGGACACCAAGGGCGGTGCAGGGCACGGAAACCTGATTGTGTTCGGTGCGGAAGATGTCTCGGACGCCCGCCGTGCAGTGGAAGTCACGCTAGAGGTGTTGCCCAAGTATTTTGGGGATGTTTACGCCAATGGTCAGGGACATCTCGAACTCCAGTATACCGCCCGAGCAAGCCGATGCCTGAACTATGTATTCAAGGCTCCTGAAGGCAGGGCATTCGGTTTGATTTTGGGAGCGCCCGCTGTGATTGGCGTGCTCATGATTGATACGGCGGTCAAGGCTGCTGAAGTGCAAGTCGTCGGCTATGCTTCGCCCAGCAAGGGAACCAGTTTAACGAACGAAGTAATGATCTGGGTCAGTGGTGACGCCGGTGCGGTACGGCAGGCGGTGATTTCCGGACGAGAGGTCGGAAGAAAACTCCTGTCCGCATGGGGAGAGAAACCTAAGTCAGTAACTCAGCCCTACATATAGGGGGAGCAGGAAATGGCCAAAAGACAAAAGCGCTTCCAGGTATTGGCTGATCGGCCGGTCAACAAAGACGGCTTCATTAAAGAATGGATCGAAGTGGGGCTGGTCGCAATGGACAGCCCCAACGATCCCAAGCCGGGGATCAAGATACAAGGCGGCAAGGTCTTGGAATTAGACGGTAAGGATCGTGATCACTTTGATATGATAGACACTTGGATCGCGGACCATTGTATCGATGTCTCGGTAGCGAACGAAGCAATGGCTATAGACTCGACAGAATTCGCTCGCATGTTGGTGGATATACATGTGCCGCGATCCGAGATAGTGCGACTGTCTGTCGGACTCACGCCCGCTAAGGTGCTAGATATTCTAAAAAAAATGAACGTGGTCGAACTGATGATGGCTATGCAAAAGCTGCGACCACGGCGGACTCCATCCAATCAAGCCCACGTAACCAATCTCAAGGACACCCCTGCGCTTTTGGGTGCTGACGCGGCCGAGGCAGCGTATCGCGGGTTCAGTGAGTTGGAGACTACCGTTGGAGTGGGGCGATACGCCCCATCCAATGCCCTTTCACTTCTGGTTGGTTCGCAAACGGGGCGACCGGGTGTCATCACGCAGTGCGCGGTCGAAGAATCTCTGGAGTTGACCATGGGTATGCGTGGGCTTACAGCCTATGCCGAAACGGTTTCCGTCTACGGAACTGATCAGGTTTTTGTGGATGGAGACGACACTCCATGGTCCAAGGCATTCCTCGCCTCGGCGTATGCTTCAAGAGGTTTGAAGATGCGGTTCACTTCGGGAACCGGTTCCGAGGTGCAAATGGGGTATGCCGAGGGCAAATCCATGTTGTATCTCGAAATCCGCTGCGTAATGATCACAAAAGGAGCTGGCGTGCAGGGTCTCCAAAACGGATCCATCAGTGTAATTGGGGTGCCGGGGGCCGTTCCGTCCGGCATTCGAGCCGTCTTAGCCGAGAACGTTGCTACCGTCCTCATGGATCTTGAGGTGGCCTCCGGCAATGATCAGACGTTCACGCATTCCCCGATCCGCAACACAGCTCGTATGCTTATGCAGTTTCTTCCTGGCACTGACCTGATCTTTTCGGGCTATAGCTCCGTGCCCAACTACGACAACATGTTCGCTGGTTCCACCCACGACTGCGATGATTACGACGACTTCCTTGTATTACAGAGGGATCTTCAGGTTGATGGAGGATTGCACCCGGTTACGGAAGAAGAGGTCATTGCTATCCG
The DNA here is from genome assembly GCA_014874425.1 of Syntrophaceae bacterium. Classification (GTDB taxonomy): domain Bacteria; phylum Desulfobacterota; class Desulfomonilia; order Desulfomonilales; family Desulfomonilaceae; genus CAJBEZ01. Next base: position 3,719 of record JACWAG010000301.1, read on the forward strand.
GAACAAGGGGGCCCGAGCCATGCAGGCAGTTTTCTACGAATTGGGCCTGCCCGCGATCACTGATGAGGAAGTAGAGGCAGCGACCTACGCCCACGGAAGTAAAGACATGCCCGATCGTAATGTACCTGAGGATCTCCGGGCCATAGACCAATTCATGAAACGCGGGAGTACCGGTTTGGATGTTGTGCGTGCCCTGGCAAAACAAGGATTCAACGATGTTGCAGAAGCAGTCCTCGGCTTATTGAAGCAGAAAGTATCCGGAGATTACCTCCACACTTCGGCTATTTTTGACACTAAATTCGAAGTGTTGAGCGCCGTGAACGACCCCAACGATTACGAGGGCCCGGGAACCGGTTACCGTCTTGAGGGTGAAAGGTGGGAACGGCTAAAGGACATCCCACAGGCCATCAGGCCGGAAGATGTCTAGGACTGTTTGAGAGGGGAGGTTAACTATATGGATGTCTCCAAGGAAATGGTGAGAGAAATCATCCTTGAGGTCTTGCGACAGACACAAGACTCGAAGCAATCCGCAATAAGCGAGGAAGGGGATATTTCGCCTCTTCAATTCAAAGAGATTGGCAAGGCGGAACCAGGGGCCACCAGACATGAGGTTGTCATAGGTTTGTCACCCTCTTTCGGCAGCACCATGACGAAGACGATTATCGGCATACCTCACAGAGAAGTGCTGAGGGAAATGATGGCGGGAGTTGAGGAAGAAGGTCTCAAGCCTCGTTTGGTAAAGGTTAACAGGACAGCGGATGTGTCATTCATTGCCCACGAGGCGGCCAAGCTGAGCGGATCGGGCATAGGAATCGGGATACTTGCCAGAGGGACCACGGTAATCCATCAGAAAGATTTGGCCCCTCTGCAGAATCTGGAGTTGTTTTCCCAGTCTCCTCTCATTGAGTTGGAGTCATTTCGCTCCATCGGTCGAAATGCTGCGAAGTATGCCAAAGGGGAAAGCCCATCTCCCGTGCCTGTTCGCAGCGATCCGATGGCGCGACCCCGCTACCAAGGGCTGGCCGCATTGCTCCACAACAAAGAGGTTCAACATGCTAAGCCGGACATGGCAAGCACGGAGGTTGCAGTTCAACTGTAGAAGGAGGAGAAACCATGTCAGATGAACAACTGCTAAGACGGGTCGAACATATGGCTCGCGCGCGGGGCCTCGACATCTCGCCCGACGTGGTGGCCGAAGCGGTGAAACGAGTGCTGACCGAGTTGGGCGAGAGTCCCGGACAGTCCGACGATGCCAGTATGGGAAGCGGTAAGCTCAATGCCAGAAGAGATTTTCCTTTAGGCGCCAAAAGGCCCGACTTGGTTCGATCGGCAAGCGGTCTGCATCTCGATGAGATCACCCTGGAGAAAGTGCTGGGTGGGAAAATAGGCTTTGAAGATATCAGGATCCGCCCCGAGACTCTCGAATATCAGGCCCAGATTGCTGAAAGCGCTGGACGACCGTTTTTGGCCGCTAACCTGCGGCGAGCAGGCGAACTGACTCGGATTCCAGACGAACGTGTTCTGGAAATCTATAATGCCCTGCGCCCTTATCGGTCTACGAAACGAGACTTACTTGAAATGGCAGACGAGTTAGAGTCCAAATACCAGGCTCGCGTTTGCGCCGGTCTTGTTCGAGAAGCAGCGGAGGTGTACGAGAGGCGTGGCCGCTTGAAAGCATAATCGTGAGGAGGGCATAGCCAATGGTTTACATAGCTGGCGTGGACGTTGGCAATAACTCGACTGAGGTTGCCATCGGCATGCTCACCGAAAAGGGTCAGGTCGACATCCTCTCGAGCGCGA
>JACWAG010000302.1 GCA_014874425.1 Syntrophaceae bacterium
TGAGATTAACACTCCCAAAGAAGCTGCGGAAAACAATAGTCCGCAATGTCGGCAGCAGAAGCAAGCCCAAATGGAGACTACAAGACGAGAGTCCTGATTAAACAATGGAAAACATAATTAAACAAAGGTGTCTCTGGATTTTGGTGTCACTAAGCCTTTGTTTATCATCCGCTTTTCATTGATAGAGGCACGGGACAAATCCCCGCTTTTATCAAAGCGTAGCCTGTCTTTGATCTCTCGATATATGTAAAGGCGCATCCTCTGGTTTCGCTCCGGCGCACTTTGACAAGGCAGCAAGTTGTTACATCCAGAGATTTACGACGTATGCTCAGCGGCGCAATTGTCAGGTTTCCGGTATGGTCATAATAGTTCACACTGCCCCGACCAAATCGGGAAAAAGGGTAATGTTCCTGACGTTGGAAGATGAAACGGGGCTTTTTGACGTGGTGGTTTTCTCCAAAGCGCAGAGCAGATTCGCCAAGCTCATCCTGACCAGCGAAGTTTTAACACTGGAAGGGAGATTACAGCGCAAAGGGCCAGGAGGACTCTCAATATCTGTAATCATGGAAAGGGCGTTGATTGGTCTTGGCGGGCGGTTGGCGAAGCTCCTGGCAAATATAATGAATATGAGACTTCTCCCAAGGAAGAAAGATTTAAAGCCCCCCGCATTGAGCAAAGTCGGACTGGAACATGATGAAGGTGAATCTTTGGAGCAGTTGTGGTTGGGGTATTGAGGAAGGGGGGTATTTGCAAGGGAATCATTGATGAGCTAACCCGCAAAAGAATATTTAATAGACAAAATTATCCCTTCGGAATGCCTTCAATTCATCATATACTCAAAAAAACCGCATAATCAATGCCGTAGTTCTGGTCATCGCCTTGCTGGGGTTACGCAATGATAAAGAAGAAAAAGAAAAGACATTCTGTCACGGAAACGGAAGAGTTCAAGGCATTAGCGAAAGAACTCAGGAAACAGGTCCCAGACAAAAAGAAACGTTTACAAAAAATGCTTGACGAAATAATTGATGACAAAACAGATAAAACTAAAGATTGACCATAAATATTTTGGGATTTACCACCACTGAAATAGATTTGGGTAGCATCTGTTGGGTTAAATTGACTAGATATTGACGAGCAGGAGTCTTGATATGTACAAAGGGAATTTCACCATACGCCGGATGAACCGAAACGAAATTGAAAGGGCCATTGACTGGGCTGAAACAGAGGGTTGGAATCCCGGAAAACAAGACCATTAATTTCTTGATTTGATTGAGAGGAAATCATGATCGTGAAACATAATCCCTATTCGTTCCTCACTGGGGATTCACCTTTTCTCAAAACCAAACCTATGGAGATTTCCAGCGGAAGGTTTGAGACTGAAGTTCTCTTCGAGTTGCATCATGAGGGCGCTATAGGACGTCCTCATGGCGGGATAGCAATGGGTTTGTGCCTTGATGCCTGGCGTCGATATGCCACCCCTGAGTATCCGGTGGACATCAGCTACAAATTTGGCGGGTCTGGGGTAGCAATTGGAGAAACGGTCGACTTCACAGTGGAGCATGAGTTACTGGCTAATAGCTCGGCTTTAATTGCAGAAATCGTCAAGAGAGGAGAAAAGACACCTTATCTCAAGGCGATAATTACGCATGCTGAGGCGGACTTTAATCCGATCATACCGATGATTCAACCTACCGGAGCAGTGAGGAAGCTCCCCTATTACAGAAACTGTTTCGTTTGCGGTCACCATCGAGATGTAATTGGACTCAAAAGGAGATTTAGAGTCCATTCTCATGAGGGCTCGTCTCTTGTAACGACCCCTTGGGGTTCCGTGGATGATGATCTGGACCGAGCAAAACAGTTTAAAATTACTAACGATGAACTGCATCCTGCGGTCATCATATCGATATTTGATGAGAACTCTGGTTGGTCGGGTCTTTTGGCTACCAAGGGAGTAGGATTTACAGTGCGGATGAATGTGACGTTAGCTCGTCCCGTAAGCGCCACGGAACCGCTACTGTTCATGAGTCGGCCTGCTGGTACTAGGGGTAATCCTCGGAAACCAAGGTTTTATATGGCTGAAGGTACGGTTGTATCAATGCTAGACCCCGGCAGCCCTGAACCGGTAGCTTGGGGGTGTGGTGAATGGCTGATTCTTGAAAAGTTGACCGAGCAACTTAAGAAAAATCTCCTTCCTGAAAATGATTGGGAGTGGATCTTTTCGAACGACATCTGATTCTACTTGCTAATGGATAAGCATTGGCAACTTTCATTTATACAACTGTAGAAGGAAGCGCCAGGGGCTTGCCAGATCCTGCAACTAATAATGGCGGTTTCTGCGCTTTTGCAAAGGAGAATCAACGTGGGCGCAGGATAGTCCACGATGAAAGGGAGGCAAAAGAAGGGTGATGGCTTGTAGACTATCAGGAAGCAAATGTCAGAGTTTTTCGGCGCTAACCTTATTGGGAATTGTTTTGCTGATTCATATTCTTGTTCCATCTAACGTCCAGTCTGAAGATTCGCTTCTCGTGAAAGCCAGGCGGTTCTTTCAGCCCCTTTCAGAGGAGACGGCCACACAAGAATTCCCAATGACCCCGGAATTGGTTGAACTGGGGCGAGCGCTTTTTTTTGATCCACGTCTCTCCGTCGATGGTACGGTGAGCTGCGCCCGTTGTCATCAACCTTCTCTTTACGGCACTGACGCTCTGCCGAAATCTGTCGGCGTTGAAAACCGGCCCAATCCTCGAAATGCTCCGACCATCCTCAATGCGGCTCTCCAATTTTCGGCTCATTGGTATGGTGATCGAACTTCCGTTGAAGACCAGGCTGCCATGTCTTTACTTGGTCCCGCAAGCTTTGGAAACCTGGACTTCTCTAGCGTGAAGGCAAAGATCAAAGCTGTGCCAGGCTATGAAAAAATGTTTGCCATGGCTTTTCCGAGTGAAAAAGACCCGGTTACTCAGCAGAATTGTGGCAAAGCCATCGGCGCATACGAACGCACATTGGTGACTCCTGCGCCTTTCGATAATTATCTCAGAGGCGCCGCTAAGATGCTCTCCGTTGGAGCCGTAGCAGGTTTGACAGAGTTTCTCGCCACCGGCTGTGTTTCCTGTCACGGCGGGATCACATTGGGCGGCAGAGAGTTTCGGAAGTTTGGCATTTTCGGAGATTACTGGGAATTAACTGGCTCCAGTAAAGTGGACAAAGGAAGGTTCAACGTCACAAATGACCCAGCGGACCTCTACGTGTTCAAAGTTCCCGGTCTTCGCAATGTGTCCATGACTCCGCCATATTTTCACGACGGTTCTGTTGAAACGCTGTCGCAGGCGATACGGTTAATGTCGGACCTTCAGATCGGACAAAAATTGAGTGACCAGCAGGTTGACTCTATGGTTGATTTTCTTGATACCTTGACCGGTAAACTGCCTGTAGGCTACGCTATTCCCCCCACGTTGCCGCCCGGCGGATTTAAGGCAAGATGACATGGGAATCTCAAAATAAATTGTTCGCTTGGCTAGAATGAATTTGGCAGAGCCTGCGAAGCTTTGGGCCAAAGACTAGTCATCATGCGGGATGAAAAACCCCATGCCCCTGATGGCTGTCAAGAGCCTAATCATCCAAAAGGAAAGGAATAAAAAAAGAGAGAATAGACA
>JACWAG010000303.1 GCA_014874425.1 Syntrophaceae bacterium
GTTCGTGAGTTACGAGCCCTTCCTGTTCGAGTTTGGCCAACAGGGCGTAGGTTTGGCTTCGACCGAGCCAACATATCTCATCAAGGTTGTCCTGGAGGAATTTGACCAGTTTGTATCCGTGTGATTTATTGATATATAAGGCGCCAAGCACGGCGAATTCAGCCGGGTTCCTCGGATTAGGTTTGTCGACTATCAAATTATGACTATTCATGAATAAAATAGTATGTTCTCGCCGCTGTTCATGTCAAGGAAATTGCTTCAACATAACTCAGGGAAAGGTCCTGACCCCTTTTCAATTTCGTTACTACTACTTTCGTGACATTTGATAATCATATGGCCCTACGGTAACATGCTAAGCGCAGACATTATATGACTGGCGCCGAAGATATCATGGGTTCACAAGGCTCAAGACTGAGAAATTATTTTTGAGGTCATCTCATGCCGCCTTTGAAAAGAGTGCTCGTTATCGATGATGAGACAGCGATTCGCGAATCCCTGGAAATGTTCCTGAAAGAAAAAGGACTGGCTGTCAGTTCGGCTGGAACAGGCGAGGAAGGATTGGCGGAGTATGTGAAGTGTCGTCCATCGGTTATCATTCTGGATATAAGATTACCCGACACGTCAGGTCTTGATGTTCTCAGACGTATCATGGAGATTGATCCTGAGGCAAAAGTCATAATGATTACGGCCTTTCACGACATGGAAACCACCATAGAGGCGATGCGACTGGGCGCCTACGATTATATCCATAAACCTCTGGACGTGGATGAGCTTGATCATGCCGTTACAAAGGGTTTACGAATAGCTGAAACTAAGAGTTTCGGAATATCCGTATCGCAGGCGGAGCCGGAAACCGATGACAAACGTAGGATAATTGGACATACGCCAGCAATGCGGGAACTGTTCAAGATGATAGGGCTGTTGTCGCGAAACAGGGCCACGATCCTGATCGAAGGAGAAACGGGCAGTGGTAAGGAACTGATTGCTAGAGTCATCCACGATTCTTCCATATTCCGGGACCAACCGTACATCACAGTAGATTGTACGACACTGGTTGATAATCTTTTTGAGGCCGAACTGTTTGGGTATGAGCGTGGGGCGTTCACCGGAGCAGGTGAAACTAAAAAGGGGCGTTTGGAGATTGCGGGAGATGGGACTATTTTCTTTGATGAAGTTGGTGACCTTCCTGTTTCTCTTCAGGGCAAGCTCCTGAGATTCCTGGAATATCGTGAATTTACCAGGGTGGGGGGTGTCCACACAATTGCCTCCAAATCACGTATTATAGCGGCTACCAATCGCAACCTGAACAATCTCGTACAACAGGGAAAATTCAGGCAGGACCTGCTTTTTCGGCTTAATGTGATAACGATTTCAGTTCCCCCGCTTCGGGAACATATTGACGATGTGCCAGATCTGGCAAGGTATTTTCTGGCAAGGATAAATAGGGACATTGGATCTAAAGTCACTCGGGTGGAAAACAAGGTCATGGAGATTTTGAAGGCATATTCCTGGCCAGGAAACATAAGGGAACTAAAGAATGTCCTAATTAAGGCAATCCTTGAATCTCGTGGCTCCATTTTGCTGGCCGACGCAGTCGAGTCTGTGCTGACGGATTCTGAAGTCGGGGTTGTAGATTCGACGGATGCTCTGTCCATGGACGAAGTCGAGAGAAATCACATACGCAAGGCAATGTCCGAGAGCGGAGGAAACCTATCGGCGGCGGCGAGGTCTCTGGGAATTTCTCGTCCAACACTAAGGAAACGCCTTAGACATTATGGCTTATATCGAACTGGTGACTAGGTTCGGAAGAGATGGAAACGCCATTCTAATCTCCGAGGAAGACTGGCGTTACATACAGGAAGAAGATTCGAGAAGGACGTATCAACAAATTAGGAGGTAACTGATTATGAAAGTTCTGGTTCTTTATTATTCAAAAACAGGTCATACCCGCAAGTTGGCGGAACAGATCGCAGAGGGTGTGAAGTCGGTATCAGGGGTTGAGGCGGTCATTAAATCAACGCAGGAAGTTACCAAAGAAGATTTTGTGAACGCTGCGGGGGTTATCGCAGGGTCACCGGTTTACTTCGGGATATTGGCCGCGGATTTGAAGCGTGTTTTCGATGAGTTCGTCGGGGTTCGCAAGCAAATGGAGAATAAAGTCGGCGCTGCCTTTGCTTCCTCAGGCTTTTTGGCAGGGGGTAATGAGACCACGATCATATCGATCATTCAGTGCATGCTAATTTACGGTATGATAGTCGTTGGCGATCCTATGTCCGCAACGGGTCATTATGGCGCGGTGTCGCTAGGGTCTCCAGATGACAAGGCGCTGGATGTCGCTACCAAGCTTGGAGAGCGGGTTGCACAATTGTGCAAAAAGCTAAATTAATGAACTCAACTGGTTCAGTGTGGCGTGAGCGCTGTAGGATATAGCATAGTGTGGGCTGAATAAATTTATGCCACTTTGATGAAAAGCGACGGCAGAGAAATATCAAAAAATCAGGCCCAGACTTGCCCCTCCGCCTAGAGAATATTCATTAAGGCTGAGATCTGACGCAACCCCGTTTCGAGATACATTACCCGATACAAAGCTGATGTCAGTGCGGCCTTTGATGGATGAGATAGCGCCGGTAAACCAGAAACTGACAGTCGCCGGCGGCGGTAATGGAAGAAAATACTCACCAGTGATGGATAGAAGATAACCCGGCTGATTCAGGTTGTAACTTAGGTCGGATAGTACTGGCGTGGTCGTTCTGCAATTAATAGCGCCTGAGGATGTCAAAAGGGGGCTGTAGACAAAAGCGGCCCTGTAATATCCGGTTTGCATGTATTGAAACCCTATGTAAGGGGCCCAGTTCTTGAGCAGGAAGTCCTGACGAGATGTCGGATTGTGTGGCGCCGAGTTGATGTTTTTGTCTTCACAATTCATAGAAGTGTACTGCCAGAGGCTCCCTAAAAGGAGCGAATAGCCGCTCCCAAATCCTGCTGAAACGCCACACTGCATTGTCCAGCATTCTAAATTTACCCCAGTATAACTAATTTGGGGAGCAAACCCTAACGGGCCTAATGATATGGGAAGCTTCCCAACCTCAGTGAAGGAATGTTGCAGAAACCCGCTTGCAGAACCAAACAACGTGAGACTTGGACTAAGAATCACGTTTAAACCAACGGCGCCTGTCCAGAAATTGAAACCTTTGAGAGCCACGTCCATGGTCCCCAACGCAAGGTGGGCTTCCGGCACATTGGGGAAAGGATCAAATTCCGCATTTATCGGAATGCTCATGTTCACGCCATTAAACTGGTAACCGATCTGGACGTACGGATTTACCAGGACTTTTCCGATTTTAATCCCTGATATTCCGGGTAAGCCGGACAACATGCCGTTGCCTTCTGAGTCCCGGCTGATCGATGGAAGAGAAGGTAAACCGGAAGGAGAGGGAGTTCCTGCATTCAAGTTTTGCCCCAGCAGGTTTCCAGGTATAGCTATAAGGGCAGCGACTAAGAGAAACAGGACCATTTTCATAGAAATAACCCTTGGAAGTGAACTCCCCCAATTTTAAAAGACTCTTTTCAGACAATTACACAAACGTATATTAATAGCGGATTCATTACAATTAAAATATGCGGCGCCTAACGTATGGGATTTCCCCACTTCAGAAAAAGCAGGGCCACAAAATCCTATTGGTTCGTGGTGAGAAAACCATCTGGAATGGCGGCATTGGCTAAGGATATTTCGGAGTTGTTGACAATGGGGGAATCGATAGCAGTTTATTGGTACACGTTACAAAACTGCCCGGTTTTTCTCGTGTGGATCGAGAGGAATGATCGCTTAGCGATCCTTCCTCTTCCCTTTTCTGTGGGCCTCTTCATTAACTTCCTCATCAATATGCGAACCAAATAAATTAAAGTTCACTCACGTAACACCGACGTATGATATTAAGACACTGTGCGATATTACTATTGTAAATTTGATCTAGGAGGTTGCCCCTACACATGACAGAAGATGATGATTCTAAAAGTAATATCAACGACCTGCGATCGCGTGCAGAGGCTGCCCTTCCAGGAGAGCATGGAGAAAATAACCCCGACCTGCCGATTCTGACCAAAGAGGGTATGCAAAGACTCATTCACGAGTTGTGGGTCCATCAGGTCGAGCTGGAAATGCAGAATGAGGAACTCGATCGGGCTCGAGTTGAAGCTGACCGGTCCAGGGAAAGGTATTTGGATTTATTTGACTACGCTCCGGTTGGATATTTCACATTGGACAAGAATGCCATTATTCTGGAAGTTAACCTCACAGGGGTGGGCCTACTGGGAATTGAAAGAATATCTTTGATTGATAAGCCCATGACAAATTTCATTCATAAGGACGATCAAGACACCTTCTATTTGCACCGTAATCAGGTTTTGCAAACCGAGACACAGCACATTAGCGAAATAAAATTGGTAAAGTCGCATGGAGGTTGGTTCCATGCCCAATTGCAAAGCGTGAGAATAGCTGACCCTAAGGGCGGACCCGGCCTATGGCGAATAGCCGTAACGGACATCACCGACCGAGCGCTCACACAGGACGCGTTAAGACATGTTCGGGAAGAACTAGAACTCAGAGTAAAAGAACGCACATCCGATTTATTGAAGACCAATGAAGCGCTTGAACTGGAAATTGTCGAGCGCGATCGAGCGGAAGAAGCTCTGAAGCAAAGTGAGGAGAGACTGAACCTCGTATTGAGCGGAGCGGGGCTTGGATCGTGGGACTACAACGTTGAGACAGGTGAGACCATTTGCGACCAGCGCTTGGCCGAGATGCTCGGATTCCCTTTGGATCA
>JACWAG010000304.1 GCA_014874425.1 Syntrophaceae bacterium
CCTAGCCCAACAACTGCGTCAACTTCTCGACGCCGGAGGCCGGGAGATGCTTGACTCGTTGCCCGACGGGATTCATTCGGGGCTGCTACGCCCGCAGGCCCGTGGCGTGTTCTTTTACTTTCAGGCATCACCAAAGGGATCGGACAAACTCCACTTCTGGCGTTACCTAGACCTGCAAGACGGCAAGGTTATCGACAATCGTTACATCATCGCGAATTTGATAGCCTGCTATCGTGATTGTCCGAGGGTCGTGGAACCTCAGATCTTCGATTCCATCTTCAATCATCAAGAGACTGTCATTGAGGACATCCTGAGGTCGTATCGTGAGCAGGAGGCAATCAAGCTGGCCCCGCGGACGGTTGAGCCAATACAGCAGACGCTAGCTACGTTGTTCCAGAATTACATCAATCATCCCGATGTGGAAAGACCCAGGGTCATTGCAGCAATCAAGTCTCTTAGTGGCCCTATGCTGGCTATCCAAGTCAAGGACCTGAGAAATACATTCAAGCGATTTCAGGCTGATAGAGACATCACACGATTTCTGGAAGACGTGGAGAGAATCTCCTCCGACACCGGGGCTTCGGATCAAAGTCCGCCATCCAGCGTCGCGCCTTCCAAGATGATCGAACGTGATGACCTGAGGCTCATATGTTTCGACGTGATTTCGGGATAGCCCTTTGTGACAGCCCTCGGAAAACCCTTGCCCATACGTTGTCACAGTTGTGTCGTCCAGGAGAAAGGAATGAAGACCACCCGGTTTTTTGACGAGAGCGGCGAGCAGTCGGTAATCAAGGCCACAATAGTGGCAAAGTATTTCTGGGCTTGGGCAAAGATAATGATAGCCAATCAGAAGAGACAGGGTCGCGAAAAAATCGGTTATGTTGATCTATTCTGTGGGCCTGGCCGTTATAAAGACGGGTCTGTGTCCACACCGGTCATGGTGCTGCAAAAGGCAGTGGCAGACCCAGATTTGCGTCAACGCATCGTAACAATGTTCAATGACAAGAATGAAAACTACACGAGGTCATTGTCAGAGGAGATCGAAAAAATACCGAACGTCTGCTCTCTGAAGTACAAGCCCGAAATATACAATGAAGAAGTGAATGAGGAAATGGCCGCGATTTTTGAAGCAACGAAACTTGTTCCCACCCTGTCTTTCATTGATCCTTGGGGTTACAAGGGATTGACCCTCCGACTTGTTAATGCGCTTATCAAAGACTGGGGATGCGATTGTATCTTCTTCTTCAATTACAATCGAATAAACATGGGTTTGACCAATGATTTCGTCAAGGAGCATATAGATGCCATATTCGAGGAGACGCGGGGAAAAGAATTGCGAACTCTTTTGGAGCCGTTATCTTCTGCTGAGAGAGAATTCGTGATTTTGGAGGAATTGATCAAGGCTATTCAAGAAAGGGGCGGTAATCACGTATTGCCGTTTTGTTTCAAGAATGCCCAAGGCCAGCGAACCAGCCATCATCTCATCTTTGTGAGCAAACATCCCCTCGGATATACGATTATGAAGGAGATCATGGCAAAGTGCAGCAGCGAATCCAAGCAGGCAGTTCCAACCTTTCAATACACCCCGGTAGGACCGAAGCAACAAACCCTTTTTGAATTCACTCGCCCCCTTGACCACCTGGGGCCGATGCTCTTAAATGACTTCGCTGGCAGAAAACTGAAAATGAGAGAAATCTTTGAACAACACCACATTGGGAAACCGTACATAGGGGAAAATTACAAAGAGGTCCTCAAAGAATTAGAAAAAGACGGAAAGATAGTGGCCGATCCGCCAATGGACAAGCGACGCAAACGCAAAGACATCCCCACATTCGGTGATGACGTAATGGTTAAGTTCCCGAAGGAGGTTAAGTCGTGACATGCCAAACTAAAATTGAGTGGACAGAATCCACGTGGAATCCGGTGACGGGCTGCACCAAATTAAGCGAAGGATGCAGGAATTGCTATGCTGAGCGAATGGCACGCCGTCTGAAGGCAATGGGACAGCCGAATTATTCGAACGAGTTTGCCGTAACACTTCACCCACATGTTGTGCAGGCTCCTCTCGGTTGGCGACGCCCACGAACGGTTTTCGTGAATTCTATGAGCGATCTTTTTCACGAGAGGGTTCCTGTGAGTTTCATCCAAGAAGTATTTGAAGTTATGGCTATGGCTAGGCATCACACTTTTCAAGTGCTCACCAAACGGTCTAATAGGCTGCTAGAACTCGCTCGTTTATTGCCCTGGCCGGACAACGTTTGGATGGGAGTCACGGTGGAGAGTGCCGATTATACCTTCAGAATTGATCATCTTTGCCGCACGGGAGCCCGTGTCAAATTCTTGTCCATCGAACCCATGCTTAGTCAAATCCCAAGGCTCGATCTGACAGGAATTGATTGGGTCATTGTTGGCGGTGAATCGGGACCAAGAGCCCGCCCGATAGGAGCCAATTGGGTAAGAGACGTCCGCGAACGATGTGGAGCCACGGGAACCCCATTTTTCTTCAAGCAATGGGGCGGCGTTAATAAGAGGAAGGCTGGCCGGGAACTAGACGGACGAACGTGGGATGAGTTACCGAAAGTGAATCAGGGCTCCGAAATGGTTTGTGGTAGGGGCACTGGCTCTTATCGTCTCTAGGCTACCAAGGAATGATGCTCTTGGAAGAGTTATGATTGGACGGTACAAACGTTCGATTGTTTCACTTATCCGCATGCTGCGGCGATTTGAAGAAGACCCGAAGCAGTTTTCGTTGCTGTATGATGTTCAGAAGACATTGGTCTGCCGAATCAAATACCTAGAGAGAAGAATAGCCCAGACAAAGAAGCAACAGAAGTTGCTGAAGTCGTTGAGGAAGTCTGGCGAGCTTTCGCGATGGCAGCTCAAGGACCACCAAAAGCAATTGATTAAGCGCAGCAAAGAATATC
>JACWAG010000305.1 GCA_014874425.1 Syntrophaceae bacterium
AAGCGTCGTATCCGTAAAGCATCAGGTCCACTTCTGAAGTCAAGACGTATTTTTCGCCGACAATTTCCGCTAGATGTTGTTTGAGCGCGTTAATTTCCATTTCGTAACCTCCATAGAAATCGGGTGGTCCGGTTTCCTTTGTGAATCGAAATGTGTCTCTAACTCAGTCTCTGTATAAACGTCGCATAAGCCAAAGTAAGACTTGAGGAACGGACTCGAGACTGTCAACCTGCCGAAAGGCCCCTTTACCCAGATGAGCTATTTCTCTAGTCAGTTCCAAGTTTCGTTTACCCACAAGAGTCACGTGTAACCTTCTAAACCTTTTCGCCGGACTGCGAGGGTCAATCCCGGCGGTTCGTTCTCCGTCGGTTATCAGGATCGCCTGAGTTGGTCTGTGGTTCGACCCTGTAATCAAGGTCAATCCGTATTCCAAGGCGCCGGCGATATTCGTAACACCACCAAGGGGACTCATTAGCACACGGTAGGCCGCTTCCATTGGTTTCAGGCGTTCTCCGAAGCGAATGAGCAATTTCGATTCTGAGTGAAAGACCACTAGGGCTAATCCGCCGCTTGGGCTGTGTTTGGCGAGTATGGAACCTATGAGCGCCGCCGAAGTCCCATAAGGACCGCTCATCGACAGACTTGTGTCGAGCATGACCAGCAATCTCACCGCGGGCTCTGGTCGGTATTGAACGATGATGTCTTCTTGTCTGATCCAATCCTCTTCCCCCGTTAACCTTAGGTGACGAAGCCCGGGCATAATTCGTTCTATTGTGGCATCCAGGTCTAAGGTCGCTGAGCTAGTTTGTCCCAGACTATATGGAATCCTTCGAGTGCGTGTCCGGGCCCAAGCATTGCCAGCCAAAAAACCTGGCCTTGTCGCTAGACGGGGCAACACGATCCGCCTAAAAGCAGCGGCTACAGATTCTATTTCAGGTCGCTTCCGAGTCATTCTCCAATCGGGGCATAGGAACATCGCTCCTGCGTCGCACGAACCTTCCTCTGTTGGTGGTGTGATCGCTGTTGAATGATTTTCCTCACTAGAATAAGAGACCATGGCTTTCAACGTGGGTTTAGGTTCAAACTCGGGGCTTTTTTTTTGAGAGTATCTTCGATGAGTTGAATTACAAGCGTGTGAGCGTTTTCTTCAAGATCTTCCTTGAATTCAACTCGTGTCGGTAAAGCCATTTCAGCGGCCTGTTTCAATGCGTCAGCTCCAGTTAACTTGGAAGCAATCAACGCCAAAGCCGCCGCTGCTCTTACACTCGCTCCCCGGCGTACAAGCGGGTGATTGCGGGTGCTGCGTGTAAGGAACACTGCCTCCCTAATCAGGAGGGTGTCGGATAATCCAGTGAGTTGGGCCACAATGGCTTCCTCTTCTTCAAAGGTCTGGTAATCTAGACCGAGCAACTCAAAACGGTCTCTCAGGGCTTCACTGATGAGCGAAACGCCTACAAATTCCTTTGGATTTTGAGTCGCCACAACTTGAAAACCCTCTGCGGCCTTTATGCTTCCAATTTTTGGTATTTGAAGAACCTTCTCATCTAAAGCCGGCAAGAGAACGTTCTGGACCCCGTCGGGCATGCGATTTAGTTCGTTTATGAACAGAAGCGCTCCCTGACTCATGGCAAGGTAAAGAGGGCCTGGCCGAAAAGATTCAGCAACGTACCCGTAGGTGATCACTGCGGGTGGGTCAAACCATCCGGTGAGTTTTTCTTCTGAATAGCGTTCATCACCGTCTACACGAACAATCGGCCGATTCATGGCACGGGCGGCCTCTTGACCCAGACGGGTCTTGCCTACGCCGACCGGTCCTTCTACGAGAAGGTTTCGCCCAGCCTGCAAGCATGCGATCAGAAGCTCAAACTCGCGCTTCCTGCCGATCAGTGGTGGAGTAACGTCATTAGTCATAACTCTAACCGAGGTTTTTTATCAATTCAAAGCGTCCTTCCCATGCAGCCTGAAGGATTGGCCCCATATAGTCGTCTACCTGGGCTGCGGCCAGTGGAACAGGCATATTTAGAAGTTTCATCTCGAGTTGGGGATCTTTCGCTGCGTTGAGACAACGGGTTATGTGAGCTTTGGTAATTCCTGACACGTCGGTTAGTTTTGTCGGAAAACCGATGGCCTTACTCAATTTGACCATCCCCTCCGCGACTGCTACACCAAGGTCACGCCCATGCAAGTTGTCAAGATTCGCCCCAATATAACCGTGTTTTTTGTAGACTTCACCTACGACCCTGAGTTTTTCTTCAATCGCTGGAGCGAAAAAGACGGTGTAGTACGGATTCATCAGCGCACATGCTCTACCATGGGAGAGGACGTCCACAAGCGAGAAACTATTTAGGTGAGCGCCACTGGTGCCGCCAATCATTATGGCGTAACCCCCCAAGTCAGTTCCGAGTCCAAGCTTCATCCGGGCATCGAGACTTTTGGGGTCTTTAATTAATTCGCCCAAACCGGAAACCAAAAGATCTATTCCTACCTCAGCGACTTCGCGAGTTTTTGCCTCGATGTCTCCCTTGGCCCCATAATAAATTTCCAAGCAATGAGCGCATCCGTCGAGGGCGCCATCTTGGGTTAGAGAAGCAGGTTGGCTAACAGTAACGTCATAATCGAAAACAGCCCTTGGTGGGATAATGGCTTCATCCACAATAAGTTTCTTCTGGCCCTTCACAGGATCGGTAATGTTAGAATACTTTGTCAAATGCGCCCCGGAACTGGCCGCAGTCATAATCGCCAACACCGGCATAATCGTGCGACCAGTTGACTGGCATACTTCCGATACCTTTCCTACTCCAAAGTATGGATCAAGCTCAGGCGTAACATCACCTAAAGTGGCCAATACCGCAGCGGCTTTGACTGCGTCGATGCTCGATCCACTGTCCATGACAACCAGCACATCTGGTCGCTTGTGCATTATATGAGAGT
>JACWAG010000306.1 GCA_014874425.1 Syntrophaceae bacterium
AAATCATCCAGGATCTCGTTGAATCAAAGAACCTAATTACACATCTAATTAGTTGGTGAATTAAGAACAAGTGTCGAATCACTACAACAATATTGTGTCAAGTCTCTCTAATTTTTCGAGACAGACACGAGGAGGTTAAAATGATGGATTGCAAATATGTAACTAGAGACATGCTCAGTCACCCAGTGACAATGCGTGTAGATGAAGGGCCGTCGGACTTTTTAAGCGCCAAAATTTTGGCTGATGGCAAGGCTAAGGAGTTGTCTTCAGAGCCTATGTTAGTGGCCTGGTTCGACAGGAAGTCTGGGACATTTGCGCCGGACGTAATCTGCTGCGATCGTGACAAACCTAGTTGGCTGGTGTACGCTGAATCTCGCGGCGCAGATATTTCGGTTGATATCAACGATCAGGACTACGTCTTTCTTTACAAAGACGTCTCGCAGTAAGGACATTACCTCGTCTGATAATTAGACTTGGGAGCATCATAATATGGCATCCGATCGACTGACTTTGGAGCGTCTATAATGAAGGGGATGATTACAATGACTTCTAACTTGAACGCCGTCGAAAAAGCCGACGCTCTTTATGATATCGGAAGGGACTTTGTGGAACGGGCACAGATACACGGATCGGTCGTGGAAAACCAGTTCGATAGCTGTTCATTCGATAAATGGAGAAAGGGCGTCAACGATCTACTTTACCAAATCGGGGGTTGCGAAGATCCTCATTATCAGAGGTTTTCGAAATATGTTAGGGAACCTAACGTAAAAGATTTGCAAGAAGGTCTTAGGATACTTGCCGCCATCAGAGACGAGATGAGTTGCGCGTCAATCAATTCCGGACCTGAAGCCTCGAAGGGAAAACACGACTGCGGTAGATTGAGTGTGAGCTATTACTGAAACTTGCAGTCAGGGTACTGTATGAAGCGTTTTAAAATTGACCAATGAGGATTTACATGTAATTCCGTCGACTCTCCGCTTGCATAATTTGAAGGGCGGAAAGTCGGCGGTCTGTTTTTAAGAATGTTGTTTTCGGTTTCCAAAAATGTTTATTTTTGTCCGGAAACTATCTGATCCATCCTGGCGCCTTGCCGAATCATTTGAACATTGTGGAATCCTGCGGACTCAAGGTCCTCTTTGATCTCATCAAATGTGTAGCAATTTCCGCCCTGAGTGACTGCGAGCATATTTACGGCGAAGATGGCCCCATCAAGTGGAGAGGTTCGGCTCTTGTCCAGAAAATGGTCCCTCAAAAGAACTCTTCCCCCCGAAGATAAACACGCATAAATCTTCTTGAATAATTCGCGGTTCTGGTCCCGGTTGTTGCTGTGTATTGTAGCGGAAGCCCAAACCAGGTCATGACCGACAGGAAGCGGGTCGGTATTGTAATCCCCCTCGACAAACTGCGCCCGATTGATGAGACCTTTTTCCTTTAGTCGTTTCTTCGCTATTTCGATAACGTTTGGACGATCAAAAAGGGTAGCGGTCATTTTGGGGTTTTTATTGAGGAAGGCCGCTGTATATGTGCCGGGACCGCCTCCAAGATCCAGCAATCGTGAGAATTTATCAAGATCTGCAAAATCTCCAACCAAGGCATCGGCTATGTTTCTGGCTACCACATCCATGGCTCCGATAAATGCGTCAATCTCTTTTTCAGACCAAGTATGAGTACCTGACCCATAAAGAACTTTTTCTCCCCGCACTATCTCCGGGAGATCAGACCAGCTTTTCCATAGATGGGCCATATGCAGTAGCATAGGCAATACGCTATCATCCCCGTCATCTGCCAGGAAATTTTGCACAGGCTCGGCCGTGCTGTAATAGCCTTGTTCAGTTTTAGATAGCAGACCCATGGCGGCAAGGGCGTCAAGAAGTATGGTAAGTCCACGCGCTCTCCAACCTTCCGATTGACACAGTTCATCCGCTGTTTTCGGTCCTCTGCCCAATTTGGAAAACAGGTTCAGTTCGGCGGCGGTTAGCAAGATTTTGTTCGCCCAGAAGGCGCTGCCAAGTTTAAGAATTTTTTCCCTGGTCCAATTTTCTGTCATTGCGTTCCCTCAATTGTTATAAATATTCCATAGCAGCCTATGCTGTCATCCTCTTATAAGGACACGATTTTTCCTTAAAAGTTCATAATCATAACCAACCCACTTATTCGTCAGTTTTATAATGATGACCTTTTCTCGAAAACAAATGGCGCCAGAGTCGACTTGTAAAGGGAAATTCTGTAATGTCCCGTTATCCCAGCAAACACAAAGCTTGCCAAGAAAACTTGGTGTGTGATTTTCTAGCCTCGCCTTTATCTGATATAATGTAAACGAGGTAATTAACCATCATGGCTCATCTATATTTATTCAGTGAAGCGTCGCCGTCAAACTGGCTTGCTACGGGAAACGACGAAGCCTGGCGCACCGTCGTCAATTTCGTGTTTGAATCCGACCCGGACCTACAAGAACAAATTGATGGGGGTGAAACGCATATCGAGGTACTGAGTCAGGACCTGAAATACACCTCTTTCATCAAGGACCTAGAGTCTCATCTGCCAAATGGAGCGTTACGAAAGTGGAACGCTCGCGGTGGATACAAATCCAGGCTATGCTACGCGTTCGGTATGGTAATGTCTAAATACAAGCCTATTGTTTCGGCTTGCTCGTTTCAGGAAAAGACTCTTCGCGCTTCGAAAGCTGCGCTCCTGGCGACCTATAATGAAAACATCGGCGTCGGGGAGAGCGAGGGAACAGGTCCTGAAAAGATCAAGAACTCAAAAGGGCATTTACAAAAGAAACGATCATCCACTAGTTTCCATGGTTACCAGGAAGTTCAATCCTCGGAAAATCAAATGTTGGTACTACTATTCATGTCCTGGTTCATTGGGCGCCAGTACAGATCCTATCGTGAAAAAATCCTTAAAGGGGGACATAATGACGTGGACATCCTGGGGCTAACTATAGT
>JACWAG010000307.1 GCA_014874425.1 Syntrophaceae bacterium
ACAAATGTCCAGTTCCCATAGGATCTAATGGTGGAGCAGGACCAACCTGGGAGACCCTGACAGCCGCTTGGAGACTGAGAGAATGGCTTTGGATTATAGGGATCATGTGGCCTAGCCGCTCATTTCCCGAGGAAGTCAAGGAATTGATGCTAAGATCGGTATGGGAACACGCTCAAAGTCTCATGGACCATCAGGGACATCCCAACAATTGGATCATTGTCGAATCTGCTGTCCTGACATTATCCGGAATGCTCTTCCCTCTATTCCGGGACGCTTCAAAATGGATTGAAACTGGATTGAGCAGATTGGTCAGCGAGCATGACCGGCAGTTTCTTCCTGATGGGACCCATTTTGAACTCTCTCCTCTTTATCACTCAATTTGTATAAACGCCCTTCTAGAAGTTAGACAAGTTGCTGAAGCATCCGGGACCTCGCTCCCGCCGATTTTCTATGGACCTCTGGAAAAGAGCTTTGAATATTTGATGACCTTAGCCCGACCTGATTTTACATGGCCATCGATAAACGATTCAGGGGGCGTTGACAGAAATTATTGCCAGCTTTTCGCAAACGCCGCCCATGTTTTCGAAAGGCCCGATTTTGCATGGGTAGCATCTAGCGGGAAATCGGGTACACCACCCGAACGAACCACGAGATTGTTCCCGGACTCGGGGATATTAGTTATTAATGGCTTCGAAAGAAACCAGCCCACGTGGGCGCTGTTCAGAGCCGGACCAGCCGGGGCGTTTCACGTTCATAATGATCTCTTGTCACTAGAAATTTTCGATGAGGGAGCGCCGTGGCTCGTAGACCCTGGTATAACCAGGTATGCTCCTGACATGTTGACATCGAACTATCGATCCGCTTTAGCTCACAACGTTGTTGTTGTCGATGGGATTGAGCCACAGAGAATGAGACGACCTATCTTTGAACGGATCAAACCATCTCGAAACTCGATCAGGATTCACGAAGGACCTGGTCTTGTGGCTAGTTCAGGGGAATCCGACGAACTGAATGATCTCGCGGGAAACACATGTAATTTGAAAAGAACTCTAATCTTCTCAAAGAATGGGTTCTGGATTGTCCTGGAACATATTTTAGGTTCAGGTTTACACGAAATCATACATAACTGGCAATTTTCAACTTATGTCCTGAAAGTGAAACCTAAAGGACGGAACGAAATAGTAGCATACGGCAAATCGGGTGGATTCGTTATCAGGATGATTTCGCCAACTGCCCATGCAAAGATTGATCAGGCTTATGGAGCTACAAACCCGCCAAGAGGATGGGTGTCAACCGCTGGAACCGATCAACCGGCTCACAGTGTCCGTTTCCGAACCAAAACCACGCTGCCTTCGCTCTTCTGTTGGCTCATGTATGGGCTGAGGAATGGTGGGACAACGCCGCTCGGAATCGAGATCTCAAAATATTTTAGCGGTCGGCTTTCAATAACTGTCCACTATGCGTCTGATGTGTCTGAAGTATTCAATATCCCTATATAGCTTGATGTTAATTTATCCTCGCAAGTCGGCATCCTAGAAAAGTTTCCCGATAACCATCATAATGGCCACAATCAAAAATACCACCGTGACAATCAATGGTAAAAGGATAGCAATTATCGCTCGGCCTGTTCCGATACCAAATCCCTCCTTTAGGCCAATCACAAGGACTACAAACTCCCAAACGCCTGCGACTAGAGAGCCAAACAATGGCACGATGTTAAAAATCCCTGGTCCCGTCGAATAACAACTTATTCTGAAAACGCTTTCCATTTTGGCGTTCCCAACCCCTAGGGCCAGCAGGCACACTAGCAGAACAGCAGGTTTGATGAAAATTTCCAAAACCACTAACATCAAAACATAAATTATGGCGCCAAGACGAGGGCCCATGAATATCATACCATGACTCATTGACATGGCGCTGGAATCCCAAATTGTGGAAGCTATATATGCAGCTAGAATCGAAATGGATGAAACAACCAAGGCATAAAGGAATGGGAACTTGTATCCTCCCTGAAGCGGCAAATGTTTGAAGAAATTGGTGGGCTGAAATATCGATTGCCTGAGGGTCTGTAGTAGCCCTTGAATGAAACCGATTCCGGCTTCGTCTTCCCAGGGACAATATCCGAATGATCCGCCAAAATGGAATTCTGGATGAGACGACGACGCATCGCCAAAGGTGTCCGTTTGATCAGACCTTTCGGAAGACATGAAACAGTTGGGGCACAATTCCGTGGCCCTAGGCGACGGATCAAACTCCTTGCCGCATTTGGGACAGATCACCTTCTTCTCCTTGAGAAACCAATCTCGAATTATGAGGTTTTTACAGGCCCTTCGGACATAAACTATCAGAACACATCTGCGGAGAATACGTAGATCTCTGTATTCGGGTCCTTCCATTCGTCCCGATTTAGCCCCGCCTTTCGACAGGTCTCCTGGAGGAAGGTGGTTCGGTCCCAATCGCGTTCCGCAGCCACTTGCGGCAACAGCAACCCGGATCTTAAACCGTTTCGGATTAGAATACCGTGAATCCCTACCTGAATTTCGTCAACATCTTTAATTCGGTGAAAGGGTGTTAGGACTGAGATCTCATAATCCAGGAATTCCAGTTCATCCTCGCATATGGGTCTGAACCGGGGGTCCTTAAAAGCTGCGGACTCGGCCATCTCCAGGACAGTCTCACAGAGAGGCTTGGTAGCATTTAGCCATCCGATACAACCCCTGAGCATGCCCTTTTTGTTTATTGTTACAAAAGCGCCGCATTTCTCTTTGAGCTTCTCTGATGTAGGTTCGAAGACCGGAGGCTTGAGCCCCTCGCACTTGCATTGCACGGCCGTCTTACACAGCTTTAGAAGCTGAGCTTTGTCTTCCTCCGTTAACCCCATGTCGACTCCGACTTCTTTTTTCCTGGAACTCATGGCTCTCACCTTACCTTGTTAGAAATCAACTGCCTGATGTTCAGGGATCAAGGAAACAAAGGGAGTCCCGTCAACGCAGCGCTCTCTTCAAAGCCAAACATGATGTTCATATTCTGAACCGCCGCGCCGGACGCTCCTTTTACAAGGTTGTCAATTGCCGTCATTATAACAGCGTAGTGGGTCCGCTGATCAATCTCAACGGATATGTGGACCTGGTTGGAACCCCTAATTCTAGCCGTATCCGGGAATATGCTCTTGGGGAGCACCCGCACAAACTGTTCATTCTCATAAAACTTTTCGAAGGCGTCTCTCAAAGTTTCAGCATCCAGGTCGGGAACGGTCCGCAAATATATTGTGCTGACCATGCCCCGACTCACAGGGATAAGGTGCGGTGTGAACCTGACCGTAATTTTTCGCCCGGCCAACAGCGAGAGTTCCTGTTCCATCTCTGGAATGTGTCTGTGGCCGATAACTCCATATGGCCTGAAGCCCTCGCCGGCCTCGCTGAAGCTAGTGTTCAGCTTTGCGCCCCGCCCAGCTCCGGATATACCTGACTTCGAATCAACAATAGGAAACGAAGTGTCCACTCCATCAATGTTAACGACGGGAGCTATTCCGAGTATCACCGTTGTGGGATAACAACCCGGATTGGCTACAAGTTCGGCTGTTCGTATTTCATCCCTGTGAATTTCCGCAAGCCCATAAACACCACTATTAAGCAAATCAGGGTCCTTGTGTAAACCATACCAGGATTCATAGGTCCCAAGGTCTTTCAAACGAAAATCAGCGGACAAATCAATAACTTTGACACCGGATTCCAAAAGTCGACGAGCAGCGATGGCGGAATCCCCGTGAGGAAGAGCAAGAAAAGCAACGTCCGCTTCTGGTTTATCCAGGAGTCGTTCAAGTTCAACAAGGGGGAAGTCTTTCTCAGCGGAAATATATGAAAAAACTTCACTCGCTTTCTTGTCGGCCCACGTTCGAGAACTACCTGCTACAACTGAGACTTCAGGATGGGCGCTAAGGATTCGGATTAGTTCTATACCAGTATATCCCGTCGTTCCAAAAATTAGTGCTTGCAACATTTTAAGACTCTAAACTTCAGTTAGGATTCACGTCTGTAATTGGGGGCTTCTTTGGTAATTACAACATCGTGAACATGAGACTCTTTCAGACCGGCCGCAGTAACCTTGATAAATTTGGCCCTTGATCTGAGGTCTTCAAGAGTTTTGGCGCCAAGATAGCCCATTCCGGCTTTGAGTCCGCCGATAAGTTGTGTGATTGAATCGGAAACAGGGCCTTTTGCCGGGACCATGCCTACAATACCCTCCGGAACGAGCTTATGTTCTGGG
>JACWAG010000308.1 GCA_014874425.1 Syntrophaceae bacterium
GTTCCTTTGAGCGTTTTGCCGTCTACATTCTTGATGGGCTTTGAGTAGGCGGCACCGTTTCTTTCCACTAAGGCCATTACTGGGGTCTTTTCGGTTCCACGGCCACGCTTGTTTTTTGGGCCGTCATCGTTGTTGTCCTTTCGTGGTTTACCGCCGACATAAGTTTCGTCAACTTCAACTGTTCCACACAACAAATTCTTACTTGCCTCTTCAACCATAGCCTCTCTGATCCTGTGACTCAAGAACCACGCAGATTTCTCGGTGATTCCAAGCTCACGGCTCAGTTGCAATGAACTAACGCCTTTTTTGCTGCTTGTCATTAGGTGAATTGCCATGAGCCATTTATTAAGAGGGATATGGGAATCTTCAAAGACGGTCCCTATACGAACAGTAAATTGTTTACGACAAGTAGCGCATTTATGGACACCGACTCGGACTGGTTTTACGGATTCAGGTTTTGCCTTCAATGAATAAACCTTGTCGCTACCACAGAAAGGGCAAATAGCACCACTGGGCCATCTTTTGGTTTCTAAGAATGATATAGCAGAATGTTCATCAGCGAAGACAGTAACTAATGTCGCTAAATTCAATTCTTGATTTTCCATAACAAACTCTCCTATCATTAATCCCTGAGAAGAGTCTAACAAAAAGAAGTGGGTTTGTCAAGTATAATATTCCGAAACATTATAACAGGAAAAAGTTGCTAGTTTCTGATTATTAAGTACATACATAATTTCATTGAAGTGGGGTCGTAACAGGTTTAATTGTAATGAAACCAACAATCTTTTCCCTCTGGAGGAATCTGGACAGGACATTGAGCAAGTCAGAGGTTTACACTTTTACTGGGGGCGCTAATAAATGACTGTTCCAACATTTAATGGCCCACTGAAGCGGTTTTATAAAAAGCTGGTCGGAAATTGTGGATGATTTCAATTCCCGGACCGACAGGCTCCTTGATTCGTCCAAAAACCGTACGACATGAGACAGCTTTTGACTACGATTCGTGAGATTCTTGATGAGGATTGAATGGGTAAAATTTACATGCAAGACCAAGAGAAAACCAAAGACCAGCTTATTGATGAATTGAACGAGATGCGCAGTAGACTGGCTGAGACAGAGTGCAAGAAATATCTGGAGGATATCCGTAGACAAAACGAATTTCTGAACAACGTTATAGAATCCTTACCCCATCCCTTCCATGTTATTGATGTTAACGATTACACCATTAAGATGGCGAATTCGGCAAGCGGGCGGTTCCAAAGCTCCGAAGGGCCACAGACATGCTATCGCCTTACCCACAATCGTTATGAGCCGTGTTCTTTGGAAGGAGAGCCATGCCCTTTAGAAATAGTTAGGACGACTGGAAAACCTGCCACGGTAGAACATGTTCACTACGACAAACACGGCAACCCTAGAAATGTTGAGGTTCACGCCTATCCGGTTTTTGATGACCAAGGGAATTTGACCCAAGTCATAGAGACATCGTACGATATCACTGAGCGCAAGCGGGTAGAGGAGTCATTGAAGGAGACCGGTGCATTTCTCAACACCCTTATGAACGCCATTCCAGCCCCGCTATTTTACAAAGATACACATGGTCGTTACATCGGATTCAACAAGTCTTACGAGGAATTCTACGGCAAGACAAGACAGGAGCTTGTCGGCAAGACTGTGTTCGACATCGCCCCGAGGGACTTGGCAGAAGTCTATCATGCAAAGGATAACGAACTCTTTGATAACCCAGGTGTTCAAATCTACGACTCCCAAGTCAAAGACTCCCATGGCATTGTTCACCAAGTGGTCTTCCACAAGTCCACGTTCTCGGATTCCCAAGGCCATGTTCTCGGATTGATAGGCGTGATTCTAGACATCACCGAGCGCAAGCGATTGGAGAAAGAGAAGGAGAACCTAATTATCGAGCTTCAGAAAGCTCTTTCCGAAGTCAAGAAGCTTAGTGGATTCCTTCCCATTTGCGCTTCCTGCAAGAAGATACGAGACGACAAGGGATATTGGAACGAAGTGGAAAGATACATAAGTGATCACTCGGAAGCCCTATTCAGCCACGGCATTTGTCCTGACTGTATGAGAAAATTGTATCCAGAATTTGCTGATGAAGTTCTTAGAGGTTTAGAGAAGGACGAAGAGAAATAGAGAGGGTCTGCGTATGATCCGTTTGCGATATCTCATTTTCTAAATGCAACAGGATCAGTTTTGTGAGACAAGGAGTACTGCCACCAAGAGAGACGGACCCCTAAACAAAAACAAGCCCGCATCCGTGGACTACTTCTCCCTCTTTTGTGAACTTATCCGATCCTGGATAGATACTCATCAGATTTGCCGAGTTTTTCCTGAGAATTGGGTGATGTTAGCATTTTGTGAGCATTTTCAAAAAAGTTTTGATTAGCGAGTTAGTTTTATGATGGTGGATGTTTAAAAACTTAATGATATTTGGTGCCTGAGGACGGAGTCGAACCGTCACGGGGACATGCCCCAAGGGATTTTAAGTCCCTTGTGTCTACCAATTCCACCACTCAGGCATAGGAGAGTCGAACTCTCCGGTAGGATCAATATCGATCGTCTCTTCTA
>JACWAG010000040.1 GCA_014874425.1 Syntrophaceae bacterium
AGAAAAAAATGGTCTTATCGCGTCAAAGACTTCATTAGCTACACGCGTTGTCGCATTATTGTCCAGATAAATGGTTTTCATACGTTTACCTCCTGCACAGCGAGGTCCGGATGCACTAGTTCACGAAGTTTGTTTTCGATCCCATTCTTGGTTAGGGCTGAACTTGGGCATGAAGAACAAAGGCCACGGAGCGCAATCTTCACAACGTCGCCGTCCAGGTCTATGAGTTCCACATCTCCTCCATCTTGCTGTAAGCTCGGCCTGATCTCTTTTTCCAGGACTTCCTGAATCTTGGTGATTTTCTGAATATTCGTCATTGATTTACGAGGTTTCGACACCATTGATTCCGCAACGCTGGTTTCGCCTTTAATCTCCGCGATTATCCGTTCGATCTTGTCATGGCACAGCCCGCACCCTCCACCAGCCTTTGTATAGTCTGTTACTTCCTGGATGGTTGAAAGATTATTTTCCCGAACTGCGCGGCGTATTTGTTCGTCTGTAACCCCGAAACATTCACATACCAACTCGCCCTCAGCCAGTTCCCGCGGGGCCGTTTCGCCTCGATAACACGCGACGGCGGCTTGAAAAGCGTCTCGTCCCATCACAGAGCAGTGCATTTTTTCTTTTGGAAGGCCGCCGAGGTAATCCGCAATATCTTGATTAGTGATTTTTAGGGCCTCCTCGACCGTCTTGCCTTTAATCATTTCTGTCAAAGCGCTACTAGACGCTATCGCGCTTCCACATCCGAATGTCTGAAAACTCGCGTCGACTATTTTCTCGGTCGCGGGATCAATTTTCAAGAAGAGTTTGAGGGCGTCACCGCAAGCGAGTGATCCTACCTCCCCCACAGCATTGGCGTCAGCCAAAACCCCTATGTTTCTTGGGTTAAAGAAATGGTCTTTAACCTTGTCCGTGTATTCCCACATTTGAACTCCTGACTCAAAATCAAAGATTTGGTCTTCTCATTTTTTTTTGTCACATTTACAACCAAACCCTTTTAATTCAAAAATCTTCTTTGCCTTGTTTTCTTGCAACTGAATAAGATTGAGTTTCTGATTTTTATCCAGGCATTGGAAACAAACTGTTTTTCCATCCGGAGAATCGCAAGAATTGAATATGTCAACTCCGAACGCGTCCTTAATCTGTTCCGCGGTCGACTTGTCGGGATGCTTAAGGATTTCAGTTAGATCTACAACCGCCCTATCACAACTTGTGGCCATCTCAAGCAACTCGGCCTTAACCGATGTATTAATAAAAACAATCGCAACAGTTAGAAAAAGTAGCCGTTTCATTATCGCCTCCTAAAACATTCGATAAAATTAAATCAACGAGATGCGACTAAGCAAGCGCAGTGTGCCAGATTAACGTCTTTTTTTCTTTTCATCATCACCAGGATGGTCCCCTAGAGGTGGTCCAGGGGCACGATCAGGCTTTGCGAACTCGGGTTTCAGGTCAGGTCTCCCTATGGGAGCGGGACGTTCTGTCTTTATCTGTTTTTTCTCCTGCTTGACTGCTGGTTGACGAGTTTCCGGCGCGACGCCTGTCTTAGTATCCTGTCTCTTGGGATGATTTGGAGCACTTTCCCGTTTCTGTTCATTCAATTTCAATGTTGGAGACGCTTCCAATGGCTTTCGCTTGGTAGGCGCCACCCGCTCATGTTCTTTCGGAATTCTTTGCTTTGGGCTTACTGGTGTCGAGGCATGAGGTTTATTAAGCCGATTGGGGGTAGTTTTGGCGTTCTCAGGGGATGATGGGCCCATGTCCCCCGGCTTAATTTGGATGGCTGGTTTCAGCGGGGGTTTTTCGCTTCGATCCCTACGCTGTATCTCTGACCCCACCTTAGGTTTCAAAGGAGCAACGACTGGCGGAACCATTGTCGGCGTCGATCCTACTCCTAAAGGATTCGGAGCGATCTTTGACGGCGGAACTGTTTCGGAGCCAGACGTTGGACCTAAACATCTTCCCTTTTCGCATGGAAGTCCAAGATCTTCACATCTTATACACGCGTCGCCTCGCTTAGCTTCGCATTCCCCACACGGCCTGAAAACACATCTTCCTTCAACGCAGCTTCGTCCAAAATCCGCGCAAGAAACGCATCTCCAACCGTTCCAGACTGAGCATGGCGGACAATCCCGTCTAGGCGCGCATCTTCCTCCAACGCAGACCCTTCCAAATTCCTCGCAGGGCACGCACCTTCTACCATTCCAAATGGAACACTTAGGACAATTCTTTCTAGCGCATCGACCTTCAATGCACACAAGGCCCAATTCTTGACATGGAACGCATCGTGATCCCCAGATTGTTCTACAATCCCCACAGTCCGGCGCTTCGCACCTGCCGTTCTGAAATACCATCCCAAACTCACGACACTGTACACAGTGCGATCCATCCCAAATCTGGCGGCCAGGACATTCCCCTTTCTTTCCAAAAGCGTCTTTACAACTTGGAACATCTTCAGAAAGAGTCCCAGGGATGGTTGTCCCAACGATAAGGTCTTTCAGAATTTTCGAGGAAGCTCCCATTGTCTCAGTTGGAGGCATACTTTCCTCGACGTCCACCCTTCTGCACGCCGTTACAGTCCGTTCCGCAGGGATGTCTTCCAAAACATTCTTAACCCGGATTTTCCCAGAAATTACCGTAATCGTTGTCCGTTTTTGATTAAGTATCCGGACAATAAAATCTGCGGTTTCTCCAGGCTCGACATTTATAATCGACGTCGGAGTTGTCACCGTATACGCTGACGGCGGTTTCGTTTCCGCTAGTTTCTTGACAAACCTGATTGAACCGGATGTTACATCGGCCCCATAAAAGTGGGCTGCGTCTTTATGGTCAAAATCGTAATAATATATCTCTGAATATTCCCCCAGAGAATTTTCGCCGCCATCTTCAACTTTTACCTCGACTTTGCAGTTCTGGTCAGTCTGTATCCAATCTCTCAACCTGATGGGATCGCCGGCCTTCAAAGCCCTGAATTCAGACTTATCGCTATTGTTGACTCGAGCCTCTCCTTCTACAGCCTTTACAGCGCCCATTTGAGCAGCCGGGCAAGGTTCGTATGATATGATACCTGCGATGAGGACAGCCGAGGCAAAAACAGGGAGCCATTTAGAGCGCTCGCACATGACAGGTTCCTCCAACAAACCGCGACAGAACAATATCTTTTGCACCCCGGCAAGGTTATTCCGGAGTTTGTTAATCAAAAAAACCAACAACACTACTCTAGGGCTTATCTCAGATTTGGCTGAAGTTTGCAAACTCACCTGGCAAAGGTAATATATCGCTCGTTTTGGAACAAAATTCTTGAAATGTCACGGCTTCAAGCTATCGGTTTGTTGTTGCAGCGTGACTATCCTATTACGCGTAGGAAGATTGATTCGAAGTCCGCAGCGGTTGTGTCCCAATTCAATCCACCCTGGTCCAATTTCTCTTTTGACAATCGTCCCATTTCAACGCGCATATTTTCATCCTTCACGAGTTTGAACAGACATTCACGAAGAGCTTCTACATCACCCGGTTCGTACAATAAACCGGTTTTCCCGTGACTTACCAGATCCGGCACTCCACCAACTCGAGTTCCTATTACTGGCAACCCACTTGCCATGGCTTCTTTCACTACATTTGGGCTTCCCTCAGTATAACTGGGCAACACAAGGATGTCCGATTGACGCATCAGTTTGGCCACTTCTCGTGGCGGTGTTATGCCTTTCCAAAAAATCTCGCAATGGTTCATCAGTTTCTCCCGGGCCAGGTCCTTGAGGTCCTCTGAATAGTAACCATCACCAACTATGGTCAGGGAAGTATTCCTGAACTCCGGATTTCCCATGGCTTTTATCAAGTCCTGTAGACCCTTTTTGGGTATCAGACTACCGACAAAAATTATTCTGACGCGGCCATCGGAATTTTCAGTTCGTGGAGCCGGGCAAAATACCGTGGTGTCAACCCCGAAACGCGGGAGTGTTAGCCGGGCAGGATCCGCGCCCAGGTCTCTCATTATTTTTAGCAGTTCAGAACTAACGGTAGTCACAAAAGAGGACTGTCGGAGCACCCATTTTGTAAACATTCTCCACAACCGGTTGTCACGAGCCAGATAACCATCATCCCCCCTAAAGGAAACTACCATCGGTTTTCCCGAAATTCGACTCACTAGGGCCCCAACCAGACCAGCGCCTATCCAGTTGGCATAGATGACGTCAAAGCGTCGAACCGCTATTAAAGTTCTAAGGACGAAAATCACCATCATCGGCGCTATCTGAAATTTGGCCAAAATACACTTGGACATATTTTCTGGAATACCCCCCGCCCCCTTTGTAAGCCGTTCCAGAGAACGGGGCCAAAAATAGGCAAAACGCGAGACATGTACCCCGTTAATGAATTGGGGACCATAAGATTGACCGTTTGAGGGCGCAATTACCTCGACTTCGAAACCTCTCCTCTGAATAGCCAGGACCAGACTGTGTATGAAAGCTCCGGACCAATCGGTTTCGTTAGCCGGGTATGTAGTAGTCAGCACTAATATTTTGGCTGGAGACAACTGCGCCTTCTTCCGCTCCTATGATTAAGCCGGCGCCGGAAGCGCCGGGTAGCATTTATTTATACCATTTGAAGCGCAAGGGCCCAAGCAAAAGCCGTAAGATATTAGACATTGATTTTAGGTTTAAGTCAATGTGGTTGAGATCATTATCTTATTGTAATTAAAGTATTTTCTAGTTTGACAAACATCGGTGCAATATGTATGGTCATTTTCATAAGCTTTTACAATTAGCATTTCTGGAACTTTTCCAGAGTTTAAGTGTCCGGCTGAGGGTACAGGGGTTAGGGTCGGACATTTTCTTTTTTTTGTACTGATTATATTCCCACAGCAAATGGACTGTTTGCCATTGGTTATGACGCGCCGACCGGACTTCGGAGCATAATTTCAACTCAAACAACGAGATCAGATTTATGATTCAGAGGGGGTCTCCGTAACACGTTGTTCTGGAAGACTGTTATTATGAGGCCGACGTTTTGGCATAATACCCTATGCTCGCTTCCAAGCCCTTTCTCAATTCCCACTTCGCCTTAAAACCTAACTTCTCCGCCGCCAGGCTTATATCAGCGGATGAATGCATAACATCCCCCGATCGGGTAGGTTCGAATATGGGCTCTATCCTCTTTCCCAGGAGCTTCTTGAGATTGTCCAGTAATTCGAGCAAATTTATCTGGTCGCCTCTACCCACGTTGTAGGATGCGCCGCAAACTTCGGTAGAGGCCTCCATTGACATCAAGTTTGCTTTCACGACGTCCTTGACAAAGGTAAAGTCACGGCTCTGGAGACCAGTTCCATAAATTACGGGGGAAACACCCGCCAGTAGCCTAGTCACGAACCTGGGTATTACTGCGGCGTATTCGGAATTGGGGTCCTGACGCGGACCATAAACATTGAAATAACGCAGGCCGACAGTATCTAGGCCGTACAAATCCTTGAACAACTTGCTATGTTCTTCATTGATTTTTTTGGTCAGGGCATAAGGAGACAGAGGCAAACCTTCAAAGCCTTCCTTTTTAGGTAATGTGACGCTTGACCCATAAACAGACGAAGATGACGCGAAAACTACGCGTGGCACACCATTCTTGTGGGCAGCCCACAGGACGTTGAGAGTCCCGTTGGCGTTCACTTCCTGCGTCGTTAAAGGATCGCCTACAGATCGAGGAACGCTGCCTAGAGCGGCCTGATGAAAAATTCCATCCAGGTGTGCCGTTGTCGTTAACAGAGTTTGATAATCTCTTATATCACCCTCTATCAATTCGAAATCCCGATTTGGGAGAAGACGGCCGTCGCCCAATTGCATCAAATTTTCTCTCTTGCCCGTTGCAAAGTTATCCAGGACTTTAACTTCATGACCGCGCACAACCAGGTCCTCAACAAGATGACTTCCTATAAAACCGGCCCCACCAGTGACCAAGAACTTTTTGTTACCAGACGATGACATGGAATCTCCCTAATAGGTGTTTTAATCAAATATCCGGCATTATAATACTCGTTAATGATTGTGAACCGAAAAGATTTTTTCAGGTTTTTTGACAAATGGATTTTCAAGGTTAAATTATCAAAATACTTTATTCATGAGTACAATTATCAGAATGCTGATTTAAAATACCTATTGCCTTTAGTACAATCATGTTTTATAAATCATAATTAGATAGTACAAAGCTTGATAGACACAACTAATTGATTTGAGCTTTGAAACATAATCCTAAAGGACTATATATGGGCAGCCAAAAAAAACTTAATATTAAAGGCGGATTTTAATAATCATGGCCCAAAACGGAATAAATGGTCTTTGAGTTTTGGGGGATGCGGGAATTGTCTAATTGAGTGGGTAAGCATAAATTCTTTGACAGATCAAGCAACCCCATTAAATTGAATCCGGACGGTAAAATTGGGTGATCGCCTACATAATCGGTCTTACTGATTCGGGTTCCAGGGCGGTGGGCGCCTCGCGTGATAGGCGCCCAACAAAATTGCCCATGTATGATTGAGGTTAGATGTATATTCAAGTGAACATAGAATGAGGTAAATAGGAATTATGTCGGAGAATACTAAATGTTCGTCTGATACTTCTTGTGGGACGTGCGGAACAGCCGCAAGTTGCGATGCCGCCGCTAAAGCAAAACACATGGAAGTAAACTTGCAGAACAGGCTTTCTAAGATTAGGTACCGTATAGCTGTCATGAGCGGAAAGGGCGGGGTCGGTAAATCAACAGTGGCTGTTAACCTGGCAGTAGCCTTGGCGCGCTCAGGTCGTTCGGTCGGATTGCTTGACGCGGATGTTCACGGCCCTAATGTTCCTAAAATGCTTGGCATTGACCATATGGTTCCTAGCATGGGCGTCAATGGGATGTCGCCGGTTGTAGCGTCCGATAACCTTAAGGTTATTTCTATGGCGTTCCTGCTCGAGGACCCAGACACACCTGTTGTGTGGAGAGGGCCAATGAAACATTCTCTGTTTCAGCAGTTTCTCTCCGATGTTGACTGGGGATCTCTGGACTATCTTATAGTGGACCTTCCCCCTGGAACCGGAGATGAGCCGTTGAGCATAGCTCAGTTACTCGGACAACCGCTGTGGGCAGTCATTGTGACCACGCCTCAGGATGTAGCGCTCTTAGACTCAAGGAAATCCGTGGTCTTCGCACGAACACTCGAAATGAAGACACTTGGCATAATTGAAAACATGAGTGGGTTGGCGTGCCCGCATTGCGGCGGGGTCATAGATCTGTTCAAGACGGGTGGAGGCGCCAAAGCTGCGCTTGAACTTGGCGTGCCTTTTCTTGGGGCTATTCCGATTGATCCGCAGATTGTTACCGGAGGTGACGCTGGTGTCACAATTGAATCCGCAGATCCTAAGGGATCGTCGGCAGAGGCTTTCAGAGGATTGGCGAGACAAGTTGAAACAGAGATTTGGCAAGGGTGATTTATTGCGTTATATCTCAGGTAATTACTACTGAAGAGCGGTAATACTAAACAATAACATGGACGTATAAGGAGTAGATAAATGGCGAGAGAAAGTGTAGCTGTTCCATCAATGAACCCTGGCGGACTAGACGCTCCTCGATCAGGCCACTTTGGTCATTGCGATGTGTTCACGCTTGTGCATGTCGAAGATGGAGCAATTAAGGAAGTCTCCATAGTGGAAAATCCACCTCACGAGCAAGGTGGTTGTTTCGCCCCTGTGAACACTCTGCATAAAAGTGGAGCAAATTCTCTTATTGTCGGTGGCATAGGGATGCGCCCGTTGATGGGATTCAAACAGGTGGGAATTGAGGTTTATTACGGTCCGGAAGGTGAGACAGTCGGATCGGTGATAGTCCAATTGCTTGAGGGCAAATTACAAGTGATAGCTCCCAACCAGGTTTGTGGCGGTGGAGTTTAGTTATCGCTGAGAGGATAAAATGAAAATTGCTGTGACGTCTACGGGAAAAACAATTGAATCCGTGATTGATCCACGTTTCGGCAGGGCGCCGTTCATTGTCATAGTGGATGATGATTGCAACTTGATTGAAGCGATTGATAATTCCAAGAATGTGAACGCTTTTCGCGGAGCGGGAATTCAGGCGGCAAAGACCATAGCAGATAGAAAAGTTGATCTGCTATTGACCGGTCGTTGCGGGCCTAACGCGTTTACAACGCTACAAGCCGCTGGGATCAAGGTAGGGGCCGAGCAATCCGGGACGGTTCGTGAGGCTGTTGAGCGAGTGAAAAGGAATGAGGTGCCGCTTGCCGACAAACCTAACGCTGAAGCGCATTGGTAAGATTTAAAGGGATTTTTCAATATGATTGTAGCGGTTGCGAGCGGAAAAGGCGGTACAGGCAAAACTACGGTGGCGACAAGTTTGGTGTCGGTCCTCGGGGATCGCGCCCAAATTTTGGATTGTGACGTCGAAGAACCGAACTGCCACATATTGCTCAAGCCAACCATTCTAACGACGGATACTGTGAATTTGCCCGTTCCTTCTGTGGACCTTGAAAAATGCTCTTTGTGCGGGAAATGCGGTGAAGTCTGCCAATTTAGCGCTATAGTGCCAATAGGCAAGACTGTCATCGCTTTCCCGGAGCTTTGTCATGGATGTGGGGCTTGTTCAATGTTGTGTCCGGAGGAGGCCATTCACGAAGTTCCCAGAAATTTGGGGGTGGTTGAAACGGGCATGGCCGGACCAGTGGAGTTCGTACAAGGGCGAATAAGAATTGGGGAAGCCATGTCCCCTCCTCTGATTAGAGCGGTAAAAACCCACATCAGGGGAGATAAGTTGGCCATTCTCGACGCCCCACCTGGAGCCTCATGTCCAGTTATAACCACTGTCAAGGGATCTGACTTTGTGATCATGGTAACAGAACCCACCCCTTTTGGTCTTAATGACCTTGGAATAGCCGTCGAAGCCATCAAAGGGCTTGGAATCCCTATGGGCATAGTCATTAACAGGTCTGATATAGGAGATTCGTCTGTTAAGGATTTCTGCGACAATAGAGACCTTCCTTTGTTGATGGAAATCCCTCATCACCGAAAAATAGCTGAAGGGTACGCCCAAGGAAAGCCCTTGATTGAATCAATGCCTGAGTATTCGGATAAATTCAGGAAGTTGATAGACGATGTCTCGATGATTTTTGGTAAGCCATCGAAAGGGTCCAGTTTATAAAGTAATGAAAGAAGTAACTGTAATTAGCGGCAAGGGCGGGACGGGCAAAACTTCAATTACAGCCTCGTTCGCATTTTTGGCTAAGAATGTTGTGTTGGCTGATTGTGACGTGGATGCGGCGGACCTTCACATCCTCGCCCAACCCCAAGTAATCCATGAGGAAGATTTTTTTGGAGGCACAAAAGCGGTAATAGACCACGATAAATGTTCGAATTGCGGGACCTGTTTAGAAAATTGCAGGTACGACGCTATTAGCGCAAGTTTTGTCGTTGATCACTCCGCGTGTGAAGGCTGCGCTCTGTGCCACTATATTTGTCCGGAATCCGCAATCAGAATGGAAGAAACTCTCAACGGTAAGTGGTTCATTTCGAACACACGTTTCGGGCCCATGGTTCATGCCAACCTTATTCCTGGAGAAGAAAATTCCGGGAAGCTTGTGGCTCTTGTTCGGAATCAGGCCAAATTGATAGCCGAAGAGCAAAATATGGACATAGTAATTGTGGATGGAGCCCCGGGCGTAGGTTGTCCTGTAATTTCGTCCATAACTGGAGTTGACTATGTTGTCATAGTAACGGAGCCTACTATGTCCGGATTGCATGACATGAAAAGGGTCGCGGAACTTGTAAAAGGTTTTAATATCCCTAGTTCATTGATAATCAACAAATGGGATATACATCCAGGCATGAGCAATGAAATCGAAAAGTTCGCCAATTCTGAGAATGTCGCGCTGGCGGGTAAAATACCTTATGACAAGACTTTTACAGAATCCATGGTGAGACGGAAGACAGTTGTTGAAGAAGCCTCAAGCCCCGCCGCTGACGCCATTGTTCAGGTATGGAAGAAGTTAAATCAGAGTGTTTGGCAATAGGATAAAGACCCAATCATGGAAAAGGAACTTTTAGAAAACGACATTCAAACAGCGCTCACCGAGATAGTTGATCCCGAGACACGTCTGAGCATAATGCGTATGGGAATTGTCAGAGGAGTATCGATTAATGATGACGGCACAGTAAATCTTATTTTTCGACCATCATCGCCAGCGTGCCCCATGGCTTATGCCTTGGCAGGCGCAATAAAGAATAAAATTGAGTCTATCCCAGGGGTAAAGTCCCTGTTTATCAGTGTAGAAAATTTTTCAAGGGCCAAACATCTTGAAGAAGTCGTCAATGTTTGACAAATCTATAATTTGGAGGCTTATCCGGTGCCCATAAAGGAATTTAAGTGTCTTGAATGTGGGAAAATTAGCGAATTGCTGGTTGATATCGGTCGAAATTCCGACCCTAAGGCATGTAGGTCCTGTGGGTCAAGCCAATTGCAAGGTATACTCTCCCCTCCTTCACTTCCTACAGTAAATTCTGAACATGCGGGTCCTCACAGCGCCTGTTGTGGATCAAATCCATCCAAACAGAATTGTACACCGGGAAGTTGCTGTGGCGGGAATTTCACACCGAGGTAACATGAGGAATCTCAATGGGATCAGAAAACGATATTTTTGATGAAATTGAAGGAATGATCGTTAAAGACGCGGCGAAACTTTTTTCACCCGCAGTTATTGAGCACTTTAACAACCCCCAAAATATGGGAGCGCTTGAAGAACCAGACGCTTATACATTTATGAGCGGGATGTGTGGTGACACGATCGGAATCTTTTTAAGATTGTCTGGAGAAAAAATTTCAAAGATAGGTTTTGTCACCAATGGTTGTGGCCCCACAATCGCTTGCGCAAGCGCCTTGACCAGTCTGGCCAAGGGCAAGGCGACAGCAGAGGCCTGCAACATTACATCTGAACAGTTGATAGAATTTCTTGGGGGCCTCCCAAGAGAAAATACTCATTGCGCTGACCTTGCGGTTAATACGCTGAAAGGCGCTTTGGCAAAATTGGAATGAAATTGGAAATTAACAAAGTGGCTAGGGCTTGTATTGTAGAAGATGGAATCTCGGATACCTCTTCCATTTTGAATCTTTTGGCATCTTCTCAGATTGTCGTGGAGGTTTTTCCAGCCTCAGATCAAGCGCTCCTGAGACAAAAACAGGAACCATTCGACCTTCTCGTTATTCATGACGACCCTTCTACCGGCGCCGGTTTGAAATTGGCAGGGGAATTCTTGAAAATAAACTGGATGACTTCCACGATTGTGATCTGCGATCAGGATGAATCGATCATTCATGATAGAGCGGAAGGCTTGGGGATATTAGGCCATGTTAGAAAGGCGGAAGATTTGAAATCCTTTGCTCAATTGATCACAAAGTTCAAACAGCTCTCGCCAATTTACTCTTAGTTGAACAGCGCAAACCTTAACAACCTGCGCTTTCCACAACTTCTTAAAACAAGTCATCCTCATCAGCCCCGGAACCCGGCATCTGTCCATGATGAAGCTTTTAAAGCTTCCGCCTGTTCAAAGCCGGTTAAAGCCTGACCTTTTCCGATTATTTTACCGTCCTTTAAAATGATGGCTTTTGTATTTTTTGGCTCCACAGTCGATTCCTGCGGTGATCATTTTCTAAACCTCCTTCGAATTCGAGGGCCGGTGAAAATAACCTGGCATATCGATCTATTTATTATCTGCGCCTAATTCATGGATCCTTAGAGCACGAAGCCGCGGCAAGGATGACGCTTCCTATGCATAAGAC
Source organism: Syntrophaceae bacterium (assembly GCA_014874425.1). Classification (GTDB taxonomy): domain Bacteria; phylum Desulfobacterota; class Desulfomonilia; order Desulfomonilales; family Desulfomonilaceae; genus CAJBEZ01. The sequence continues at coordinate 11,803 of JACWAG010000040.1, forward strand.
ATCTCTCGTCTCCGCAGAGCAAATGATACACTTTTCTTGAGAGCTATAAGC
>JACWAG010000309.1 GCA_014874425.1 Syntrophaceae bacterium
CGTATCTGGAGGCCTATTAAACTAGGCAAACAGTTTGATGGGTTTGGGTGTGATATTGGGGGCTATGGGAATGCGGTCTGTATCTTGGGCGCTCAGGGGTTTTGCGTTCATTGCAGCATAACCACCCTGTTTCTTCACAATCGCGACAGCATTGAGTACCCAGACAAACCAGATAGCTCTCCATGGTTATTGAGCGGGTTGCACTCTGTAATTGTATGAACACTTGAGGGGGATGCCGAGGCTTGTGGCATAAAGGAGAGCGTCGTGAAAAGGTTTGTGTTTGTTGTTGTATGCGCTTTAGCGCTATTGAGCGCGCCTGCAGTCGGATTGCCACAGGGGATGGCGGGTCCCCAACCTGGCCAGGACACCGGTTCGTGGATTCAATCTTTTAATGGCGTTTCGTCAACAATAGGAAAAGCCAAGGTTGAATCATGCCTGAAAATAGGTGTCATGGGCCTTACCTGTCATTTCGATTTACCTATCGCCAGTGTTCCTCCATATTTTTATACTGGAGTTGTTTTCCCTAGCCCAGTTCAATTTGACCTGAAGAAACAGACTCTTTGGGTTGGAGCAATCGAGAATGAGGTCCAGTTATCTCAAAGATTCAGCCTCTTTCTTAATGGAGAAGGGAGCGTTCAGAAGGCTGTGCCTGTCACCATGGCGCAGGACCCATTCTATGGCGCTTCGGCGTACCCGCCAGATCCTGTAGTCTGGAATGGATCAAAGACCCAATGGTGGGAAATCGAGGGTGGACTTCTCTATAACCTCACGTCGAGCTTTTCTTTTATCCTCGGGCTTCGGTTTGATCAGTTGTCTCTGCAACTTAATGATCCCATAGACCAGCGTGGGATATACCAGGGATGGCTACAGTACGGATACCAGGACTTATATACTTCTGACATGAATGTAAAAACCTGGATACCATACCTGGGGCTAAGGCTAAAAGGGGCGAACTACAAATCGGACCTCTTATACAGCCCGTTTTCTTCAACGAGAGTTGCATTGCCTTTCCGATATAGATACGACCTCGCTGAAGTAGCGCCTTTCGGCGGGCCATTTGCTTTCCAACAGGAATCTTACTGTATGAATAAGCCCGGGACTTTCCTGGAATGGACCTTTCTGTATAACGCGGCAATGGCGAACAACCTTGGACTCGACCTGTGGGCTGAAGCCCGTTATTTGAGTGCCCGTGGTACCGGCGCCGAAGATTCAACTCGAACTTATGGTTTCCAGTATAGTAGCACTTGGGCTGGAACAAGTTCAGCCAACGCTCAGGGGGCATTAACCACATACTCCCTGGCGGGAGGCGTTGCTGTCAACTTGGAATTCTAAATACCAAACCCTGTTGTCGTATTTTTAAAATCGTGAACAATACAATTGGCCCCAAACTCATGGATCTGATACAGTCATAGCTGGACAAAAGAACCTTTCGGAGACCCCAGTGGCTGGAATCATAACCTTGACTTCGGACTTCGGTGACCGGGACGGCTTTGTAGCTCAGATGAAAGGGGTTATTCTCGGAATAAGCCCGGACGCTGTTCTCATTGACACCACTCACAGTATTGAACCATTTTCGTCGTTAGACGCGGCGCTCGTTGTCAACGGTTTCTTTCGGTATTTCCCTGTTGGTTCCATACATCTGGTGGTGGTTGACCCAGGCGTTGGTTCCAACCGACGCGGGATAGTGGTGAGGAGTTCCGGGCATTATTTTGTTGGTCCTGACAATGGGGTATTTTCTCTTATATATTCAAGCGGCGGTCCTGTTCGAGTCCGTAAGATTGACAATCCGGGATTGATCGTCCCCAAGCCGCATCCCACGTTTCATGGAAGAGATGTTTTCGCACCGGTCGCCGCCCATCTTTCGAAGGGAACGGATTTCTCTGAAATTGGCCCCATAATTTCAGACCCTGAACGGATCTATTTGCCTCGTGTCATTAAGTTAGAACATGGCATTGAAGGGAAAGTGATTCACATTGACAGATTCGGGAACCTGTCCGTAAATATAGGAGCCGACATGCTTGAAAGGCCCATAGACGAGATAAATCTGGGGTCTTTGAAAATAAAGAAGCTGAGCAGGACCTTCAGTGATGTTCCGGATCACGAGCCTCTAGCGTTAATCAACAGCTTTGAACTATTGGAAATCGCTATAAACAAGAGATCCGCCGCGGATAGTCTTGGAGTAGGAATAGGCGCCCGTGTAAAAGTAACCTGGAAGGATGAGAACATCGAAGACTAACGCTTTTTAATGCGCCCTCAACATAGCGAAATAAAGATATAAAAACTACTGGTCCAAGTCATTGCTTTAGGCGTCGTTCCAGAATCCCAAGAATATTGGCGCCTAATATTTTGTCTCGTAGGCGCCCGTTGAGTCCAGCCTCGTCCAGCATCTTCTGATATCTCGAAATACCAAGAAGTGGGAAGTCTGTGCCAAGAAGCACATTGTCTTCCCCAAGCGCACTGATGGAAGCCGTCAATATTCTGCTGTCGTAAAGGAATGGGGCTGCGGCGGTGTCCACATAAACCCTCTTCATCGTTGGACCTATCTCCGGCATCAGGCTGTATATGAAGAACCCTCCCCCAAAATGGGCCAGGATTATATCCAGATTGGGGTGGTTCTTGATGGTCTTGAACAAAGCTCGAATGTCAACGGAAATCTTGCCGGGATATTGATGACCAACGGGTTCGTTTACATGGATGATTACCGGGACCCTCTTGCTCATGGCAAGGGCAAGGCAAGGCTTTAACGCTTCAAAATCAGCCAGGTTCCAACCCACCTGATACATGGAAAGCTCACCAAGACCGGCAAAGCCCGTGGACAGGGTCCGATCGCTTTCCCTATAGGCCAAGTCTCTCTTATATAGGGAAAATGTCGCGAAAGGGATAATTCTATCGGGATAGCGCTGGTAGAATTCCCAAATCTCGTCATTATTTTGCTTTGCGGTGTCGTAGTTTTCCCATGGAAAGCCGAAAACAATCGCTTTATCTATCCCCGATGTGTCCAGATAGCGGATAATATCATCAG
>JACWAG010000310.1 GCA_014874425.1 Syntrophaceae bacterium
CTACATGGATCCATGGAACATTCCATGATGTCAGTGGATAAGGGGAAGAAATTATCTCCATACATCCGGTGGCCATTGCCAAGATCATGTCAGGGCCAATCGCCTTCAACACATGTCTAACAGCCAAAACCTCCGCACATCCCTGGCAAGCGCGATGACCGGAGCTTATATATTCTTCCAACGAGAAATTCTTTATAGGTTTGATGACCTTGTTTTTTGCAGTCTCAGCCATATTGATCTCCAATCAGGCGGCGCTTAACTTCGCACACCAAAAATGTTGTACCCACGAGTTTTATCCGCCAGAGCCATCTCCAACATTTCTATTATATGGTCCGGCGTAACGTCTCTACCGCCCAGTCCCGCAATCACATTGTGTATGTTGGGCCGGTTTGATTCATGATACATGATAGCCCTGATCTCGGACGTCACTGGAGCGTTGGCGGCGCCAAAGGAGACGGCCCGATCCAGCACCAACACATCCTTAGCCCCAGCAAGCGCCTTCTTGATATCGTCCACAGGCAAAGGCCTCCAGAGTCTCAATTTCACAAGACCTGCTTTCTTGCCTTGATCTCTCATCTGATCGACAGCAAGAGTAGCTGTCTCACAGATCGAACCCATTCCCAGGATTATGGTCTCAGCGTCTTCGGTCTTGTACATTTCAACGGGCGAGTACTTTCTCCCGGTCAGGTCCGCCAACTCATTCCAACCCTGCTTAATCACTGGAAAAGATTTCAAAAGGGCGTCATTTTGAGCCATTTTAGCCTCAGTATAAATCTCTGGCATTCCAAACGCGCCCATAGTTACGACCTTGTCAGGGTACAGTCTGTGAATGGGCTTGAATTCAGGAAGGTATTTCTGCGTCATATCCTTGGTCCAGAATTCGATAGGCTCTATAACATGGGTCAGGTTAAAACCATCTACGTTAATCATCACAGGCAGAGACACCCTTGCATCCTCGGCAACTCTGAACGCGTGAAAAACGGCGTCATAGACTTCCTGTCCATTTTCACAGAAGACTTGAATCCACCCTGAGTCCCTGACCATCATGGTATCGGAATGATCGTTCCAGATTGACAATGGAGAGCTTAGCGCTCTATTCGCCAAAAACATTACTATTGGGAGTCTCATGGAGGAGGCTATAAAAACGATCTCAGCCATAAGAGCCAATCCCTGAGATGATGTCGCAGTGAATGTCCTAGCCCCTGCGGCCGCAGAACCGCAACAAACGCTCATCGCCGAATGTTCGGACTCCACAGGCACGAATTCAGCGTCAAGACTTCCGGAAGCACACAATTCTGAAAGATGCTCCACCACGTGAGTTTGGGGGGTTATGGGATAGGCCGCGACGACATCAACATCACAAAGGCCTACGGCGTCGGCCGCCGCGATTGAAACTTCTACACCTACTTTCCGGCCCATCTTTAATCCTCCTCCATGGTTATGGCGTCAACAGGGCATTCATAAGCACAAATGCCACAACCCTTACAATAGTCGTAATTCCATGTGAAAATATTTTTATCAAAATTCGGTGAAATAGCAGCGTCCGGACACATCACAAAACATCTCCAACAACGTATGCAAATGTTGCTATCGTATTTGGGTTTTTGTGAACGCCATGTTCCGGTATGATAACAAGAAGCGTTTCCCGGTTCGGTAATGACGGCGCCAGCGTCTATTTCTCGCCAGCCTATTTGATCCATGGGTTTGGTCACAATTGCCTCCCTTACAAGACACATAGATACTGTTCATATTTAATTGTTAAGACCACTATCGATCATTGGTCGAAAATTTTCGTTTCCTGAAAAGCTCTTTTCATAGCTTCAATGTTTCTGGCCGCTATCTTGCCGAAGCGTTTGTTAAAAGGCTCTATCAAGGAATCTATAGTGACGACGCCTGCTGCCTTGACCAGAGCGCCTACCATAGTAGTGTTTGTTATGGGCAACCCTATGACTTCTTTTGCGATTTTAGTCGCATCTGTCAACGCCAGCCGCCCATCGTAAGAAATCTGTTTTCGAATGTTTTCGGGACTCTCTGAAGAGTTAATAATTAGAATCCCTTCTTTACCCAAGCCTTCCGTGGGATTTGCGATTTCAAGCAGTGACGGATCAAGAACAATTACCACATTGGGATTGTAAACCTTGGACCTCAGTTTAATAGGTTTGTCATCCGTACGGGCAAAAGCTATAACCGGCGCTCCTCGACGTTCCGGACCGAAACTTGGGAAAGCTGTTGCAAATTTTCCAGCGCCAATAGCAGCCTGGGCGACCAACTCTGCGCATGTTACCGCGCCCTGTCCCCCTCTGCCATGAAATCTCATCTCGATCATACTGTCTCCTTCTTAGTCATACTCCGGATCTTCACGCAGTTGGCCTTCTCTAACATTAGAGTATTTAAACTGCTCATTGAGTATTTCGATACAACTGATGATATTAAGTTTAGCCTGTGAAAGTTCCAGGATCTCAGAGCTTAATAACTCCTTCTTTTGAAGATGAGCTTCAATCCGCTCGTTTAGTAAATTCAAATGCTTTATGTCGATTTTAAAGAAATCTTCTTCACCAGCTTCGACGCTCGTTTGGTCGGTTATGGTTTGAATCAATTTCAGGTCCCATTCATCAGCCTTTTTCCAACGGGCGATAGTAGCAGGATGTACTCCCAGTTTCTTTGCCATTTCCTTATTTGTAATTCTTCCACGATCTTTCAGAAACGCTTTCTCAGCATTTTTTCGGTCCTGATTCTTTTTCATGTTGGTCCCAAAGACATTTTTTCAGACCTGATATCATATGCCAAATTCTAATTATTATCAAAAAATGACCTCTGGTATCAATTGAATATTTTTTTGATCGAGGCGCCGCCATATCTCCTAGTTCTTACGTTTTACAATCTTATTGTTTGTTTTTTCTCTTTTTAGAGTTATTCAGAACTGGTGTGGAATATCCATATTTTTTTAGATGGCCCCTCAGAAAACCC
>JACWAG010000311.1 GCA_014874425.1 Syntrophaceae bacterium
CTATGGTTTTTAATAGTTGGTCCGCAGCGTTCTGAAATTGGTATTTCCGTTCCTATACAGTATACTAACCTTCCCGCGTCTATGGAGATTGTCGGTCCATGGATGGACAGGATAGATGTTCGGGCAAAAGGATCGGCGTCTGGCTTGGAAAACTTGAATCCGGGCTCGGTCAGGGCGGTCGTGGACCTCGGCAAGGTAGTTCCCGGTCTGAACTTCTTCAGGCTGACTCCCAATAGCCTTCAGGTCCCTCCGGGAATAACGATATCCCAGATCAGGCCTTCAGACCTTCAGCTCAATGTAGACGCCGCTTCGGTAAAGGTGTTTAAGGTTGTTCCCACAATAGTGGGCGCGTTACCGGACAGAACTAAAATTGTTGTCTCTCCTTCTGAGGTCAAGATTCGGGCTTCACAGGGAGACCTTAAAAAGCTCACTTCAGTTACCACGGACCCGGTAAATATTTCGGAATTGGCCCTCAAACAGAAAATTAAGGTCCCTGTGGTAGCAAAGCCCGAAGGCCTACGGATTGATTCGATCGAACCGATTCAGGTAACAGTAATTTTTGAGACGGAAAATCCGTGAAAAACAGCGTGACGTCATCTACAAATTTCAATCCTGACCTGGTCCATCCGCTAAATGCGCTGGTTTCAGCCGCGGCGGAGTCACTCGAAGCCTTTACAGTCGCAATCTATCTTAAGTCCGCTGTTGACCGCTCATTCCGATTAATCTCGCATCGAACGTTGAGCAAGCATTTTATATTCGATGTTCCATTGTCCTCAGAGCGAAGCAAGATTGCGGGCTTCATTAGAAAGGGATCGATCAGCCACGAAACACACGCCGCTGTTGCTCCGCTTGCACTTGAACTCTATTCGAGACCTGAGCCTGTTCTCGCAATGCTTATAGCCCCTGTTGCCGACCGTGCTTTACTGGTGGTGGATACAACGGAATCCCCAGCGTTTCAGCCGCCCCAGATAAGATTTGTCCAAGGACTGGTTTCAGTGATTGAGGGGATTCTTACTCTGGCGACCACGTCTGAAGGAATGGAGACATCAAGGTCCGAGTTTTCCACAATAGCTGAACTGCTCAATGAGTATCGCCTTTCGGCTAACATCTCAGATACGTTTTTCGACGGCATGGTGTCCTCCCTTGCAAATAAAGGCCGGTTCGACGGGACACTTGTGGCGACCGTATCCACTACCTCCATGTCGTGCCGCATCCGGTCAGTAGCGGGGTTCTCCAAGTCTTTAAACAAGGGGCGCATCATCAAGTTGCGGCCTGGTTGGGCCAAGTGGTCTATCGAGCGGCTTCAATCGGTCATAATGGGCAGTCCAAAGGCGGGTGAGGCCCTTATTCCCGTCTTCCACACCGGTGAAGCCTTGGGGTTTCCTGTTAAGAGCGCCGTGATCGTTCCATGGACAAGGGACCACGGGGTAGATGGTTTCCTATTGTTAGCCTCCCGTAAGGAAGACCATTCTCTTGAGAACGATCGCAAGACTTGGGAATTCCTAGGGGCAATTCTGGCAATAGTCCGTAGAAACGTGGTTAACGAAAAGCTGCTTAAGGCTGTGAGACTTTACGACGGTGAATCCGGCCTTATGAACGAAAGTTTTTTCAGGGCACAAACAGGGATGAAATTTATGCAGGCGCTTTCGGAAAGATCTCCATGCGTCCTGATATTGGTTGAGATCGAAAATATTGACTCTATTTATCTGCAACATGACATTTCAAGGATTAAGAGATTCCTGACAATTTTCACCGAACGACTCCTAAACCTGGATAAGAGCGGTTCAATTGTAGGAAAGTTCCGGACAGGAGGGTTTGGCGCGTTTATCGAGAACGTTCCCATGGAGGATGCGACTAGTATGATTCGTAGGGTAATGGGGTTGTACAGTATCGATATCACCCATGTTGACGGAGTAGAGATAAGCCATTCCGTAAGGATCGGATGGTGTCATTACCCGACCGAATGTTCAACTTTTGAAGACCTCTGGCAACAGGCGCTCGTGAGGTTGACCAAGAACAAACCTAATACAAAACATTCGCCTGGATGGTCCAACCTGTAGAGACGGAGACGCCTGGGGCCCGACGTGACGCTGTTATCTCCTGTGGATCACTGCCTCCCTCCGGGCTTAGTGTTTTGGGCTGGATTTCATGACATTGGAATCACAACAGGGCTATAGAGAGGGCATTTAAAAATGATCATTATTGATGATCCATGGAAGGAATTACGTAGCTCCTGCTTCGGGAATGTGGAGCCGGAAATCATTCTTGAGGCTGTAACTGTACCGTTGGAAAACCTGAGCACGCGTATGGAGAAAAGGGACCTGTGGGAGATAATAGAGACACTTCCCGCCTGGTCTGCCGCTATCAGCTATGGAAGCAGAGAAAAGATGGCTGACGACATGGAGCGCAAAAGATCTTTGAACAGAAAACTTATTGGTTTGGGCCATATGACACCGCTTGAATCACTTCAGTTCAATTTTCGTGTTTCCGGTATTTCCAAGGCATGTGGCGCTCAGATGTCACGCCATAGGATAGGACAGGGGCATGTCAGTTCAAGCAGAAGGTTCCAAGCCCAAGGGGCAGCCTTCGTCTATCCCCTCCTGAGTTATATTACCAATGAGACTGATGCGAGAGACGCCTTGATGAAGTTGAGTGAGGTCAACAGAAAAGCTTATGAGATATATGAAGATCTCAGGAATTCCAATAGGCTGCACAAAGAGGACGCCAGGAGGGCAATACCCGTCGCTTCTTCGCAGGAAAGAGTCTGGTGGATTAATGCCCGGGCGCTCCGTGACTTCCTGCGCTTAAGACTGCCCAAGGACGCGGAATGGGAAATTCGCAGAATTGCCGTCATGCTTTATAATCTGGTCTCGGAGGCTACCCCTTCCCTTTTCGAGGACATAGTCATCAAGTAGGCCTTCACCGCTTTGACAAGTTCCATTGGTTCGGAGAACGACAGCATCTCATCGGAGGGCGGTCTCTGGACCACTACTATTTTACATTCCTGATCCAACGCCGCTTGAATCTTTTCCTCCGTTCCACCTATGGTTCCGCTGTCTTTGGTAACCAGTGTCATAACGCCAAACTTTTTTATTGCGGTGACATTGTCTTCATATGAAAACGGCCCCTGTCCAATTATCCGATTTCCCTCCGGTATTCCTAAGTCCTCGAGAATTTTTAGCGAATCCTTATTGGGAAGGGCCCTCACAATCAATCGAGGACCGTTCTCATGACACGTGGAGACATAGGTCGCAAGGTTTCTGATACCGATGGCGGCCAGGATTGTCCCGCCAAGA
>JACWAG010000312.1 GCA_014874425.1 Syntrophaceae bacterium
TGGATAGGGACGATTTTTCTCTGGCTTGGCCCCCGAGAAAGAAATTACATTGATCAACAAGGGCATCATGCTAACTAATCGCTACCGGATCACAAAATAATGTTAGCGCCTTGCGACTGTTGTCATTTCGAGCGAGCGCAGCAGCATGAACAGACAGCTTGCACTCAAAAGTCGCGTTCCACTGTCCCAAGACCATTGCTACAGTTCGGAAAGGACTCGGTGTGAAGGATACATTGGTCAACCTGATGGTCGGTGTTGTAGCCGCATGTTTAACACTAGTGGCCGCAGAACTGGTTTACAGGGCATTACTATTCCATGGCCCTACCTACCTGGAAAATTTGCGAGACCCCGGCCTCTATGCTCAGAGCGATTCCAATGATGATTACTGGAAATTACGAGTTGCTTTTGGTGGAACTCCTGCTCGGCGTAACGATCCATTGTTAGGCCACATAAAGAGCGACATAGTGCCTAACACTTACTTACACGCCAATGCTGGCGAGATTGGTTCTAGAACGCCGGTTCTTTTCTATGGGGATTCTTTTGCTGGTTGCGCCGTCCGTAGCGAGGATTGCTTTGAGGGTATTTTGAATAGCAACAGAGAGTTCTCAGCCAAGTATTATCTTATAAATTACGGCGTCGGAAGCTACGGTCTCGATCAGATATATCTTCTATATCAAAAGACAATTGGACTCTATCGCAACCCTATCGTCGTATTTAGTTTTCTCGATGCCGACATTGATAGATGTCTGCTTACAATGAGAGAGGGGCAGAAGCCCTATTTCACTATGATCAACGGACAATTGGCCCTTCGAGGACTCCCGATTGAGATGGACCAACGGAAGTTCTTTGCAGACCGACCAGTGGCGATAACGTCCTATCTGTGGAGACTCGTCATGTTTAGGATGTTCCCGGGCTCGAATGATGCAAATAGTCCGAGCGATCCGCAACGATCCGAGAAGAAAAAGCTTGCAGAGGCCCTTCTATTGAAGGTGTCCAGAGATTTGCAGGCTCGAGGTTTAAAATACATGTTCCTGGTTTTTGAGGGACTACACAGGCCATGGAAGCCACTGAATTGGCGAATTGTGTTCTTAGCCGATCTTTTCTCAAAGCACCACATGCCCCATATATGGGTGCGCATGTCAATTGAACGTAGCTCCACTGCCAAGGATTTTGATCACCGGAAGTACATCGTCAGTATCGCAGATCCCCATCCGAACCGGTTGGCCAATAGTATAGTTTCAGAGAGGATACTTGAGTGGTTGAGATCAGGAATTACAGACTAATGATCTATCCGAGAATTGGATAGTGTTGCGTTCCATATGCCTCCCGGTTAAATCAGGTGGAAATCTGGTTCAATATCTGTACTAGCGATGTTATCAGGGGTGGAATCTGGCATTCCAAAGAGAAACCTTTGAAACAGATCATGCATTATATCAAACAATCCAATGAGTACAAGACTCACCCATTCAAATGGACTTTTACCGGAAAAGTTCTGGTCGCCTAATCTACATTGAACTTAGGGAACGCTACACCAGTATGACATCGTCCTTTCAGGGCCATGAAGGATCACATTTCTCCTCCAAATTGTCGTCGAAATGACAGCAGTCTCGGGCTTGTGTAGGATGACATGGAGTAGTATGATAGACAAGGTTGTAGAATCTACCCCTAGCGGATGACAACCCAATCTGAAGTCTGTTATTATCTTTTTAATTAATATAGGCCAAATGGCCGTCACAATTTTTCTAATTTGTCCCTAATCATCAACCGTTGGGCTTCATTTTATTAATTAAGAATTAAGTATAACTAACTGGAATTTTATTGCAACATGTCGAATTGTGTAGTAATACAACTTGGGTCGTGAATGTTCGTTTCGCGACCGGGGGATGCGCTGATCCATTCCGAAAAATAAAACCTGGCTATCAAAAGAAAAATTGGGGGGAAACCAATGACGAAGCGGACCATATTTACTATTGTCTCGTGTAACTATTTTCATTATGCCAAAACACTCATGCAATCCGTCAGGAAAGTTGATCCATCATCTGATCTTTTTGTGATTTTAGTAGATGATGGCTATGATCCTACAGACTATGCGTCCGACATCTTTCATGTGATCAATTTCAAAGACATACCTATCCCTGATAGAAAGAAAATGTGTTTTCAATATGATATTCTGGAACTTAACACCGCTGTTAAACCTTTTGCCATCAAGTATCTGTTCAACAAAGGTTACTATAAAGTTGTCTATCTCGACCCCGATATATTCGTTTACAGCCCACTCGAAAAGACTTTTGACTCACTCGAAGCGCATGACGCAGTCGTCACGCCTCACCTGACAAAGCCCCTAGTTGACAAATTTCGGCCTGCTGATTTGGATATACTTAAGGCGGGTGTCTACAACTTAGGGTTTCTTGCGGTTAAAGCCACAACTGAAGTCCAGTACTTCATAGATTGGTGGGCGGAGAAACTTGTTGACCAGTGCAGGGTAGCGATTGCAGAAGGAATATTCGTTGATCAGAAATGGTGCGACTTTATTCCTTCATTCGTAAAACAAGTCCTCGTAGACCACGACCCTGGAATGAACGTGGCTTACTGGAACCTGAAGCACCGTGAAGTCAAAGAGCTGGACAATTCATATTTCGTGGGACCTTCTCCTCTGATCTTTTTCCATTTTAGCGGGCTGGGTTTAAACGGTATGTCGCTCCTCTCTCGGCACGAAGACCGTTTTGAATCTCAAGGGCTACCTAAAACCGTTGAAGATCTAAAAAACAATTACCTTCAAAGACTATGTGAAAACGGGTCCAAATTTTTCTCGCGGCAAAAGTATAATTTTGATTATTTTTCCGATTCGTCGATCAAAATTCCAAAGGCCGCTCGTGAGTTGTACAGAACCAACGCTGCGATCAGATCAATATTTGGTTCAAACCCGTTTAATATCTCAGGTGATCCAGGGTTCCTCAAGACATACAATAAGAAAGTTTATGGAGCCAATAACCCGCTTACTCTGTTATGCGAGTCGATATACAAATCAAGACCAGACCTTCAGGCGCATTTCCCTGGTTCATTACGGGGCGACAGTTATGATCTTTGCCGGTGGTTCATAAAGAATGCACAGTTAGAATATGGCCTGGACGACATCTTTATTAAAGGGGCGCGAAAAGATCTGGCAGAAATGTCCAGGCCTAAAAGGAAATTGACCGATCTGCCTCGGTTGGTATGCAACAAAATGTTGATAAAAGCGGCTAAATTTACAAAGCCGCAACTGAACACGCCTTACAACCAAAACTTCCAGTCTTCGTTAGCTACGTATCGAGGCAGGATGTTAAGATTTGGTATAGCCAAGTCGGTATCAGCAGCAAAAAGAATCTTCGGATTGGATCGTTGTCACAGAATACGGGAAGCTTTAAACGAAAGCATAGTACGATCGTTTAGTAGCAAGAGCTTTAAAGCATCAAGACACCAGCCAAAATTATCTGAAGAGAGCCCTGGACTAAATGTTATAGGCTACCTGGGCGCTGAATCCGGAGTGGGAGAGTCTGCAAGATCGACAATACGAGCCGCTACTGCGGCAGGTATCCCGATCAGCGCCATCAACTTTACCCATGGTTGCAATTCCCGAAAGCTCGAACAAACGGGTCTTGATTGCGACAATATATCTAGACATTTTGTAAACATTGCTCATGTGAACGCTGATCAAACACCAGCTTTGTTCCAGGAAATGGGTACTCACTTTTTTTCGGACCGCTACAATATTGGCTACTGGGTTTGGGAAACAACAGAGTTCCCCTCCGAATTCCTGAAATCATTTGAATGTTATGATGAAATTTGGACGGCTTCCGAATTTTGCCGAGACGTAATAACCAGAAAATCTCCAAAACCTGTTCTAAAAATTCCCCACTCCATCAATCTATTTCCCAATTCGTCTATTTCAAGATCCAGCTTGAGGTTACCTGAAGAAAATTTTCTGTTTCTGACCATGGCTGATTTCCTTAGCGTCCCTGAGCGGAAAAACCCTATAGGCACAATCGACGCATTTATAAAAGCCTTTGGACCAGCGCCGCAAGATGTGGGGCTTGTAATCAAAATTAGTAATTCCTGGTACCACCCGGAAATAAGAAGCGACATCATCAATAAAATTAGAAATAGCAAATCGATAATCGTCATTGATGATTACATGGACAGACCCTCAGTGAATGCATTGATTGCCGCTATTGACTGTTTTGTTTCCCTTCACCGGTCAGAAGGGTTTGGTTTACCGATCGCTGAGGCCATGAGTCTCGGTAAACCCGTAATTGCGACAGGTTGGTCTGGTAACATGGAATTCATGAACGACACGAATTCGTTTCCTGTCAAATATGAGCTTGAGGAAATTCCATTACAAAATGGTCCATACAAGAACGCAGGCTTTTGGGCGGAACCGGATTGTGATCACGCTGCGGAACTAATGAGGTATGTGGTACAGAACCCGGCGCATGTTCAAGAAGTTGGGGCCTTAGCTAAAGCCAGGATGGCCAATGATTATTCACCGCACACTGTCGGAAACCTTATACGTGACAGGTTAACCTGGATACAGGAATCACTGAACTGAAAATACCATGACCTAGTTTCGGGGAATGTGGCGCCGATGTCATTTCGAGGGGGAGCATGGAACCAACCTCGGCCAGAGCAATAATGAGAACAGTGGTGTATTGCGTATCACTGAGCGTGTTTCTCATCGCAAACCTCTTGATATGCGGAAAAGCGCCCGGTCTAATTGGAGTTATCTTTTTAATATGGCTGCCGTTTACTTGCGTTATCTGGGGCGTGATCTATTTCAGATTATTCTCATACCCGGCTGGTAATTGGGTCAACGCTGAGGCTTGTCTCATCGTGGGCTTCTGGTTAACTAGCTTGATCCTGCTATTGCCGGTCTTCTTCTCGCCCAGCTTCTATTTGATGGTCTTTGTGTTTACGATCTGGAACGGGATAGCTGCGTATTGCCTGTTTCATAAGCCTGATGCGCTGGGTGTTTTGAATTTGCGGTGGTCAAACCTCTGTTTGTTGTTAGTTATTGGTTTGTCCATGTCTTTGTGGAGCCAAACAGCGATTCTGCAAAAAATAGCCTGGTCTGATCACATTACGTTTCTGCCGTGGTCAGACCATTTTGTTCACGCTTCCATAATTCAACGGCTTTTTGAGTGCCGGAAGCTGGGGATTCATCAGGAATTTGCGATGATGTCCGGGATTCCAGCTCCTATGTATCATTATGGATCATACATTATCCCGTCAGTCCTCCGAGCATTGAGCGACATCCCCGCGATCAATATTTCTACAGCGTTCTGGCTGCCGTTTGGCGCGATTCTGTCCGGACTTGGCGCATTTGCCCTCGGTAACGGCCTATGGAGCAAAACGGAAGGGGTAGCCTGCGCCCTAGTCATAGCCTTATTGCCTGACCCCTTCATGTACGGCTGTGGTTTAGGATATTTCAGTTACCACTTCCTCGGTCAAACAGGGGCCGCTCTATATTACGCGGAAGCAACAGCCGCAGTTGGATTGAGCTTGGTAGGTAA
>JACWAG010000313.1 GCA_014874425.1 Syntrophaceae bacterium
ATCTATCACAGGGTAATAGGAGTGTCAATCAGCCGGATTTCCGGTTTTTGGAAACTCCCTACGGATGAATAACGGTTTACGGCCATTTCCACCCGGGCTCGAACGCCTAACCGGTACATTCTCATAAAGGCTTTTTGGCATTCCCGTAGTAATTCATTAGCGCCTTTATCAATCCATCGATCGTATATTCCCGAGCTTCTATCGAAGCCCTTAGACCATGACGGGTAAGCGTGTTTGATGTAATTGGACCAATAGACGCTATAAGCGTTCCTTCGAGCAATTTCTTGATGTCGGCGCCTTCGAACATTTTCATGAAATGGTTCACTGTAGACGAAGACGTAAATGTTACAGCGTCA
Source organism: Syntrophaceae bacterium (assembly GCA_014874425.1). GTDB lineage: Bacteria > Desulfobacterota > Desulfomonilia > Desulfomonilales > Desulfomonilaceae > CAJBEZ01. Next base: position 357 of record JACWAG010000313.1, read on the forward strand.
ATCGATTTATCAAGAAATGATTTCTCAATGGTTTCGACGCCCGTTCTGGATGGACGCAAGGTTTGGTATACAGGCGTAACTTCTACCAAAGCGCCTTTTTTTTCAAGGCCATCAGGAAGAACATCGCGAGCTTTTTCGGCCCTGGGTATCAAAAAACGCCTTCCAGTTAAGTCCTCTCCCTCAAAGACTTCTAGAAGACCCTCAGCTACAAATTCCTTCGCAAGCATATCAACTTTTATGCCTCTGGAGCTAATAGCATTGGCGGTCACAGGTCCAATTGCGCCAAACCTTGGTCCCGCTAGTTCTCTAATATCCTTGCCAAGATTAAAGAAACGTTTAAAAAAACGTTCAACTCCATTTTCGGAGGTAAATAGGATCCAATCAAATTCAGACACTCTCGAGATAGCGTCATCTAAGGGCCCGTAGTTACTTGGAGCAGCAATCTCTATTGTAGGAAACAGGATTGGCTCCCCGCCATTAGCCGAAATCTTTTCGGCCATTTTTCGGGACTGTTCCCTAGACCTGGTTACGACGATTCTCTTTCCGAACAAAGGCTTGTTCTCGTACCATGAAAGAGTGTCCCTAAGACTGACTACCGACCCAACGATGAGCACCGCGGGGGCTGACATGCCTCTTCGCCGACATTCCCCGGCGATGTTCGCCAAATCAGACTTGGCGGTGATCTGGCTAGGAGTAGTGCCCCATCTAACAAGAGCGGTCGGCGTGCTGGGCGCCATGCCGTTGGAAATCAGCGCCCTTGATATAAACTCGATATTCTTGACACCCATTAAAAAAACGAGGGTCCCGGTATTCCTTCCAAGGACAGACCAGTCGATCGCTGATTCCTCTTTTGAGGGGTCTTCATGACCTGTGACAAAAGTAACCGAAGAGGCGTGGTCTCTATGAGTAACTGGGATTCCAGCGTACGCTGGGGCCGCTATCGCGGAAGTTATTCCAGGGACCACTTCGAAAGGAATACCGGCGACGGCCAACTCTTCCGCTTCTTCGCCACCTCTACCGAACACATAGGGATCTCCACCTTTGAGCCTGACGACAATCTTGCCTTCCCGGGCCTTTGTTACCAGTATCTGATTGATATCAATTTGTTCGACCGTGTGCTGTTTTCCGCTTTTGCCTACATAGATCAGCTCTGCGTCCGGCTTGGCTTTATGAACAAAGTTGTGTCCGGCTAAATAGTCGTAAACGATAACATCAGCTTCAGCAATTTTTTGAGCGGCTTTCAACGTAAGCAGGCCCGGGTCCCCAGGACCTGAACCGACAAGGTAAACTATTCCCATGGTTTCTTCGTCATCCGTATATGACATATTATCTCTTTTTACCTCTATTTAGATGAAGACGGCGAAAATCTAATTATCTTGACGTGACATGCGCTGTGGAGCATGAATAACAATTGATCCAAATTATGGGGGATCTTGGTGCCACATCTCACATTATATTCCCAACGGGAACAAGCTTCCAATCAGATGACAAGACTGATTTGAGAACATAGTCGGCTCCCCTATCAATAAGCCTATCGGCCATCAGAACTCCAAGTGAATTATCCGTGAGTGGGCCAGTGTACGAATCCCTAAAAATGGGACGCCCATCAGGATGTGTGACGGCCACCTCAAACCTGACCCCTCCATCATATGGTTCACAATAAGCGGCCATCGGGACCTGGCACCCCCCGCCCAGCCTCATGAGAAAAGCCCTTTCGACCATTACACACTGTCTGGTTTCCGAATCATCCAAACCTGCCACCAGATCAGACAATCCTCTGTCATTGTTGCGTATTTGAACTCCTATCGCCCCTTGCCCAATGGCGGGTATCATGTCATCGACACTCATGAAGTGTTTGATCCTTCCGGCAAAACCCATCCTGATTATTCCGGCGGCGGCCAACAGGGCCCCCGCCAGATTCTCTGTTTCGATTTTCCTTATACGAGTGTCTACATTTCCCCGGATGGACACAACTTCAATCCCAGGAAATTTGTGTAACAGGAATGCTCTTCTTCTCAGACTTGAAGTGCCGATCTTCTCTCCATCCGTGAGTTCGTGAATCGATCTGTCATCGTGAGAGATAAAAACATCCCTGGGATCTTCCCGCTTCAAAATAGCGCCTAATCTCAAGTCCTTCGGCATTTCCGTCGGAACATCTTTCATCGAATGCACTGCAAGATCAATAGTCCGGTCAAGCAAGGCATCCTCAATTTCTTTTGTAAAGAGCCCTTTTCCGCCAATTTTGGCGAGGGGCGCGTCCAGAATCTTGTCACCCTGAGTCTTGATGATTTTCAACTCAACGTCTATCCCGGAATCAATTGTCGTCAACAAACCGGCCACGTGACGGGCCTGCCACATGGCCAGAGCGCTTCCTCTAGTTCCTATGATCAATTTCATATTCTGAAGTCTTTGCTTCCTCCGGTTCGGTACCTGAAACAAATTCATCCAGTCCGAAAACTCTTTGAACAAAATCGACGTGCTGATTGATTTTCTTGGTTTTTATTGACTGCTTCATAAAAGAAATAGGACCATGAGCGATTTTGTTGATTATGGCCTTGGTAAGTATCTCGATGGCGTCCTTTTCAGCTTCGTTCAGGGACCCAAGTTTTCCGTTCATTTTGCTCATCTCATTAGTTCTTATCTCTTCAAACTTTTCTTTTAACGCTACTATTGTTGGGGCCCATTCAAGAGACCGGGTCCAGTTGATAAACTTGTTCACTTCCTGATCTACAATGCCATCCGCCTTTTGAGCCTCCAGGCGGCGTTCTCCGATATTTTCGTCCACAACAGACTGTAAATCATCTATGTTGTACAGGTAAACCCCGTCCAAATCATTAACTTCGGGTTCAATATCCCTGGGTATTGCGATGTCTATCATAAAGATCGGCTTGTGTCGTCTGCGACGCATGACCGCTTTCATTTGCTGGAATCGAATTATTGGCTCACAGCTTCCAGTGGAGCTTATGACCATATCTGCCATCGCCAGAGCATCATCAAGCTTTTCCATTGAATCCGCTGATCCTTCGAATTGCGATGCCAACAGACAAGCGTTCTCAAAAGTTCTATTGATTATCCTAATTGGCTTTTTGACAACGTTCGCTAGGTACCGCGCCGTGAGTTCAGCCATCTCTCCCGCTCCTACCAGCAACGCCTGCCGCTGTTCGAGATCTCCCAAAATCTTTTTGGCAAGTTCCACCGCGACATACGCGATAGACACGGCGGAAAGGGCCACGCCCGTTTCGGTGCGCACTCTCTTGGCCGTGAAAAAAGCCCTATGCATCAACCTGTTTAAAAGTGGTCCAGTTGTATTCGCCGCAGCGTCACGTCTGAATGCTTCTTTTACCTGCCCTACAATTTGAGGTTCTCCCAGAACCATTGAATCCAGGCTCGACGTCACACGAAACAGGTGTCTTACAGCTTCAGGACCCTTTTTAATATAAAAATAAGGTCTTATTCGATCCTGGTTCAATCCATGAATTTCAGAAACCAGACGGATAAGATTCTCAGCGGAAGAATCGGGGTCTTTAGTAACAGCGATGATTTCCGACCTGTTACAGGTTGAAAGGACTATACACTCCAGCAGACCTCCAGTTTGAGTCATAAATCTGGTAATAGCCCCATCATAATTCCCAGGAAAAGACACTTTCTCGCGAATTAACACAGGGGCGGTGTTGTGATTTATTCCCAGGACTAGAAAATCATGAGTCGGGCGGATCATGCTTGGACCATCCGGAGGGCTAAGCTAACAAAGGAATGATGACCGACAAATAACAAACTGACTCCAATGAATGTGAACATGACGAGCGCAAACCCGGCTAAAGCGAGCATAGCCGCTTTCTTGCCGCGCCAACCGAGGGCCAATCTCTGATGAACCATCGCTGCATAGGCAAACCAGGTGATTAGACTCCAGGTTTCTTTTGGGTCCCAGTTCCAATAGGAACCCCACGCGCTACTGGCCCAGAGGGCTCCGGAAATAATTCCTAGAGTAAGGAAGAAAAAGCCTATTGGGAGGGCGCGACGGTTCAATGTGTCTAGGGTCTCCAATGATGGCAGTATTCTGTGGAACCTTCCGATTTTCTTTCTTTTTATGAGGCGTTCCTGAAAAATGTACATAGCGCCGGCCATTGCCATGATTGTAAAAACAGCGTTACCTGCGAGGGCAAAGGACACATGGATTGGCAACCACCAGCTTTTAAGGACAGGCACAATCGGTTGGGTGATCTGGTAGGAAAGCGTAGAAGCGACTAACATCAGTACCGTGGCAATTGGGGCGGCCATTGAGCCAAGGACGGGATTGGGATCCCGAAACTGGATAGTTGTATATATTGCCACGACCAGCCAGGCGAAAAGAGACAACGCGTTAAAGCCAGTGGCCATAGCGAAAAATCCCTCAGCCATGAAAAGGTGGACAATCGAAATTGTATGCGCTACCAGGCCGGCTAAAATAAACCCGAAACCAGACAAACATCTGGAGCTTTCCGACCGCAGGAGAAACGTCACATATACGATTGACGCAAGCAGATAGAAAATTGCCGCTACTTTAAAAAAAATTAGATGCACTTGCAAGTCCTGAAAGTGATGTTCATAGCCTGTTTTCCGCTATTGCCCCATCAATGTCGATATCCTTCGGCAATATCTCTTTTAGAATTTCCAGGGCCCTTTTGGTGTCACTCTCCCGCAGCGCGGCTAGAAGTTCTGAATCCACCAATTCTGAAAAGAGTTTGCGATTCTCGTCGGAATCGGTCCCTACGTTCAGAACATGTTTCCTGAGTTCTCCCATTAGCCTCGTCATTCTACCGTATTCAGGCCCGAACTGTTTTTCAAGTTCCTCTCTGATACGTCTTGCAAGCGCGGGAGATGATCCTCCAGTGCTCACCGAGATGATCAGATCTCCCTGAGAAATTACCGCAGGAACAATAAACGAACAAAGGTCTGGAACATCAGCGATATTGCAAGGGACTTTCCTTTTGTTAGCTGCCTCGTATATTTCGACATTCGTTTCACGGTTGTCAGTGGTTCCGAAAATCAAAACGGCATCCGGAAACTGATCCAATGTTGCATCGTTAAAAGGCGATTCCACCCAATCAACTTTGGATTCATCTTTTAGCTGAACCATTTCCAATACAAGTTTCGGGGATATTACCGCCACCTTTGCGCCGCTTTCCAAAAGACTAACGGTCTTGCGCAAAGCCACTCTGCCTCCACCAATGACTACCACGCGTTTATTTTCAAGATTCATCATTACCGGGTACGGTCTCATTGAAAACAACCACACTATCCCTTTAGTGAAGTCACAAATACATTAGAGTTTCTTATCACTTTTAGACAGATTCTTAAATAGTCAGCCGGCAAGTCTTATGGCGCAATATAAATTAACCTGGACAAAGGAGGGATCAATGCTGTTAAACGAACTTGAGCGGATCCATTCTATTTTGTCCACAACTCAAAGAGTCGATTGTCATCACAATGATCACCATTGGGTAGGCACATCCTAAATATAGAGCCCTTACCGGGGATCGAGTCAAATTGTATTCTTCCCCCATGTTCATGGACGATCTTCTCTGTGACGACTAGCCCCATACCTGAACCGTGGACTTTTGTTGAGAAAAAAGGATCGAAAACGAATTCACGATCCGAATCCTGGATTCCAACGCCATAATCTTTTACCCCAACTATTGTCTCGTGTTCACTTTCATGAAGAAAGACTTCAACTATCGACCCGTCAGATGAAAAGTCCACAGCGTTGCGCAAAAGGTTGTTAACAGCAATTTTTATTAACCTGGGATCAAATCTCGATCTACCATATGTTGATTCCAATTTGTGGAATGTGATGTGGATATTGCGTTTTGCCGCATCGGACTCCAAATCCTGGATACTTTCAAGTATGACTTCTGTTATGGGTCCAGTAATCAATTCTATATCCGGCAAATTGGCGCAATTTTGGACCTCTTCGACAATGAGTTCCAATCTCTGCGTCCCTTCCAGAATATTTTTTACGTATGACTTGGCTTCCTCGGAGATATTGGAGCCCTTCATAAGTCGAGTCGCAAATCCACCTATCATCACAACCGGATTTCTGATTTCGTGTGCGACCCCCATAGCCAGCCGATTTAGGCTTCTCACTTTGCCACTGGCTATCCTGTCCCTATCTTCCAGCAATTTTTTTTCTTTCTGACGCAACATAAAAACTTCGGTTATATCTCTAAAAATCATGATAAAGCCAATGAACCGGCTATTTTCTTCATCGAGTTCACGCATATACGAGGTGGTAACTACGAGTCGCTTCTTTAGACCTTCCGGGTGATAATAATCCACTTCGCTATAATCTTTGACGGTTTTGTTCCATACTGCATTAATAAGTATTTGATTAAAATCATAGTTTTCATCTCTGACAAAGAACAATAGTCCCAATCCCTTTCCCTTCAAATCTTCAAAGGAATAGCCTAGGATTTCCTGAGTGTTTTTGTTTGCGTACAATACATCGCCATCACCATCGATAACGACGAGGCAATCACTCATGCTGTCCAGAATATTTGTGACAATTGTCGGGTCCATTAGCCGGCTCCAAAGTCATGACATAAAGACATTAGGACCGATAAGCGCCATCAGGGTCATCTATGAAGTTTTTGTATAAATTGTAGACATCCGTGTTGCAAAAACTAGTTGAGTTTATACCGGTATCGCTGAAGCTGAATATTTGAGCTTCAGGGCAGGCCAATATTATAGGCGATAACGTAGCTATAAAGTACTGCTTGTTTGAAGATTCCACGTTGCGCATCAATATCTTTACAAATTCAACCTGACTACGTGGTGACAAAGCTGACTCGGGCTCATCTATTAGGTACAACCCATCAATATTGAAGGAGTAGCTCTGGAAAAAGGTCAAGAATGATTCTCCGTGTGACTTTGCGTTGAGAGAACCTCCCCCGAAATATTGCTTCCTGTCAGGATCGTCCAGTAAAATGTCGTCAAGCGAAGACGCAAAGTTAAAGAACACTTCGGCCCTGAAATGGAACCCATACTTCGGCCGAGTTCTGAAATCAAGTTTGATAAAGTGGGCCAGTTGTGTTTCGTAAGGATTTGAATGAGATCTGTGCGTTTTACTCCCACCCCAGGGCATGAAAGCGCATTTTCTGGCTATGGCGTCAAGCAGCGCCGATTTACCAACTCCGTTTTCCCCGGAAAAGAATACTATTTTTGATCTAATTTCGAGGTCTTGAGTCGTCTGGAACGCCTTTATGTTGAAAGGAAACGTGTCGTGAACGGGAAACTTTTCACTATCGATTTTGATACGTTGCAGATACATTTGATCGCCGTATTTCACGGCTATGCTCCCTATACTGATAAGATAATCAGTATCTTATCGTGAATCGCCACTGACAAAATCTTTCAGGTGGATGTGGATCAAGAGGAGCGTGGACACACTCGACCCGTATTTTTGGATCGATCACTTCGGCAAATCCTTCAAATTCTCCCCGGTGCATTTCCTTACATGCGTACTCGCCCACATTTCTTTTCAACCTGGAGGATTGGGTAGGGCAATTGGGAACAGAGATTAAGACTTCTCCATCTTTAGTTTCTATCTCATATTCCACAATTATCCTCCATGGGAAATATTCGAGCGCTTTGACAAATCCCTCCAGACCCTTTTCTTTTACATCGAATCTGTCAACTATAGCCTTGGCCGCTATTCCGGCCACGCGCCGCCAGACTTTCTCATTTAGCCGGTTCGCTTCATCGGTCCCGTGATCTTGTTCTACAAATATGTACCAAAAAGAATCTACTACGCGGTAATGCCAAAAAAGAAAATCCAAATACTTTTCTGACTTCTCATTTTGCATCCACTCCGGCGTCATGTACAGATTCTCCTTTCGAGGATTCATGGTAGCACGAGATTGTGGATCATGGTCAATAATAAGTCAACGTCGCGACTAAACTTCCAACACTAAAATTCCAGCGCTTTACAATCGGCCCTGGCATGGTAAGATTATGAGAGTTCCGACATAGAGGTGGTCACTAATGCCAAAAATAATCCCTGTATTGATAGCTTTTTTGATCCTGTTCTCCCAATGGCCGGTTCACGCCCAACAAACTGTAACGCTACCCGATGTATCCAAAATGAAATTGCTCACAACTCAGTGGTCAAGCCATGCTTCTGACATTCCCGGCAAACAGACAAGGATGGATTGCTATTCCACACCTGAGGGCCAAATAATTACGGTTTATTCGTACAAAAACAGATCGATAGCGTTTAGCGTTCACTCAAACAGCGATGTTCAAAAGAGTTACAGGCTATTTATTGACCCCACAGGCAATCATCTGTTTCAGGAGATTAACCCTGGGCTCCACTGGGAGATCCCCAATTGGGCTCGATAGGTTTTTCCCCGATACTGCGCTGTTTGTATTTCAAAGATTAATCAATAAATATAGGACTAATGTCCAATGCATGAGTTAGGGATAGTTCAAAGTATTCTTGATATAATTGAACAGCAGATGGAAATACATTCAGCGAAGCGTCTCGTACGCGTTGAACTCGAATTCGGCGCCATGACGGCTGTCATGCCCGACGCTATTGAATTCGCTTTCGGCGCTCTCACAAAAGATAGCCCTCTCGAGGGCGCTGGACTTTCAATTACCATCGTACCGATTAAAGCTGTCTGTTTGGATTGCGGACATGAGCCTGTATTGGATACTTTTACTCCATTTTGTCCCGTCTGTTCTACTGGTATCCTGAGTATAGTCGGAGGCAAGGACGAAATGCGAATAGTGTCTATTGAAATTGAATAATTCGTGGCAAGAACTGGCGCATTCAGGAAGCGGAGGCTGACATGATGTTGACAAACAAAAAGGCTGCCCTACTAGTTGAAGACATGTACAATGAACTTGAAGTTTGGGTCCCGTATTACCGGCTCAAAGAAGAAGGCGTTCAAGTTGTAGTTATAGGCTCCGGGACTGCTCTTACCTATGCCGGGAAATACGGTATTCCGATAACAGTTGACAAATCGGCAAAAGAGGTAAAAGTGGAGGATTTTGACGCGGTAATTATCCCTGGCGGATATGCGCCGGACAAAATGCGGATCCATCCTGAGATGGTAAAACTTGTCAAAGACGCAGTTAATATGGGAAAAGTTGTCGCTTCAATTTGTCATGGCGGCTGGATGCTGGCCAGCGCAAATATAATCAGAGATAGGAGAGTGACTTCTTACATTGCTATAAAAGATGATTTGGTAAACGCGGGAGCTTTGTGGGAAGACTCAGAACTGGTTAAAGATGGAAATATTATCACATCCAGAAAACCCGATGACTTACCGGCGTTTTGTCGAAGCGTTATAGAGGCGCTTAGTAAATGATGATTCTCAATTTCTTGGGTAACTGACGGGAAGTCAGTGTTGAAAAGCTCCATGACGGAAAAGTCATTTTCATATATGTCTGTTTTGCCCGACGGAATAAGGCCGACTCGAGTTGCTGTCGACTTACATTCTGGGAACATTGAATCGCTGGTTCCGGAATCCGGACCTATAGAACAGTCATGCCTACTTTTCCCTGGTTTTGTGGACATCCATGTCCATGCTAGAGAGTTTCCGAAACCGTCGAATGAAGACAACTACCTGATCAAAAAGTGGGAATCGATCTGCAAAAAGGAAGTGTTCGCCTCCGCTGGGGATTCTGCTATAAATGGTGGTGTTACCTGCTTCGCCGCAATGCCTAACGACCTAACCCCGCCAGACAACAAGACTATTTATGATCAGAAACGGCTGTTGGGGGCGGAATCTAGATGCCCAGTAATCCTATTCGCCGCCGTCACGGAACATTCCGAACCTTGGGCCGACTTGCCCTACAAGTTGTATTTAGACTCACATCCAAACCAGGTGACTTTCTCGAACTGGCGCAAAGTGGAAGATGCTTTGAGCCGCTATAAAGGACACAGGCTTTTTTTTCACGCGGAAGACCCTGAGATACTCAGAAAAAACGAAGGTCAATCCGAACATTGGAAAAGGCGCCCCCCGGAAGCCGAGGTTCGAGCTGTAGCAAAAATTCTGAATTTGACTCACCGATATCATCTTGTCACCCACATATGTCACGTTTCCACAGAAGGCGCTGTAAGCCTCATAGCAGACTACAATGAAACAGCTTCAACAAAAGTCACTTGCGAGGTTACGCCGCATCACCTTTTCTTTAGTATCGATGAGAACGGATATCTAGCCAAAGGTTGTAGGACTGATATACCCGGCTTTCTTCTTAATTGCAATCCGCCGCTAAGGTCGGAACATGACAGACAGATGATGATAGGCGCTCTGCGATCGGGTTTGATTCAAACGCTGTCGTCTGACCACGCTCCTCATTCTCTGGCAGAGAAGAAGTTTGGCGTTTCAGGCATGCCCCATCTCGACACACTTGGTCCCTTCGTTGGATGGCTTATCAAAGATTGCGGTTTTGATCCCATGCTAATAGCCAAAGTTCTTTCCGAAGAGCCCTGCAGGATCATGGAGTTGAATATGAATAAGAAATTTGGTCGCATACAGAAGGGGTACGGGGCATCTTTCACTATAATGGATCTTGGTAAGACAACGGAAGTAGGTCGTGCAGACGGCCGTGCGCCAAACCGAAGACTTTTCACCCGCTGCGGTTGGTCACCTTTTGAGTATACATCTTTACCAGCCTACGTCAGGTCTACCGTAATTAATGGTGTCACGTTCAATTGCGGTCAATCGCGTTGCCGGCAGGATTTAGACTAATGTTGCGCATTGGGGAATCAAGGTGAGCATTATGAACTTTCAAGGTCGCGACATCATTTCTATGAATGATCTGACTCGCGAAGAAATTAATTACATTCTGTCCAGGGTACCAGAGGTTCAGAATCATCCTAATAAAGCCTCGCTATGCAATGACAAAGTTTCAGCGATGCTTTTTTTTGAGCCTTCCACAAGGACCCGTACGTCGTTTGAAGTCGCAATGCGGAATCTTGGAGGCAAAATAGGTGGATTTTATGACGCAAACATTACTTCTGTGGTTAAAGAAGAATCTCTATGGGACACTGTCAAGATGCACGACGGGTACGGATTTGACGTAATAGTCATACGACACCCTCTTAAAGGCGCCGCAAGGGTTGCGGCCGAAGCCGCTGACATTCCTGTTATCAATGCTGGGGATGGTCCAAACCAACATCCGACCCAGACTTTGCTGGACCTATATTCGATACGAGAAACGCAAGGGCGTCTGGATGGCATCTCGATCGCAATGGTCGGCGACCTCGCTAATGGAAGAACAGTTCATTCTTTAACAGAGGCGCTTTTAAAGTACGAAAATTGTCGGCTCATATTTATATCCCCAAGGGACCTCGCCATGCCGCGCTCAATAATTGACAAATGCGCCAGGGCATCCATAGACAGAGGGGTTACGTTTGTTGAGGCAGGGCGAATCGAAGACCACATAGGTCAAGTGGATGTTCTTTATATGACAAGGATTCAGATGGAGAGGCTTCAAGAACGCGCATTGGCAGAGAAATTCCGAAGCATATACCGGTTGGAAGCCGGTATGCTGAGCGATGCCAAACCCAACATGAAGATAATGCATCCTTTACCGCGCGTTACGGAAATTGCGCAGGATGTCGATGAAACTCCATACGCCTATTATTTTCAACAGGCAAGAAATGGTCTACTGGTTCGTGAAACATTACTAGCGCTTATTCTTGGAGCCATAACATGAAAGATAGACCAATCACAATCGCAAAAATTGACTCCGGGATTGTCATAGACCATATTCCGGCAGGCAAGGCTTTTCTTATTTCTCAGGTGCTGGGATTGAATGCCCTAGCCAGAAAAACGGGTGACATTATAGCAATTGGTATAAATTTCGAATCTCAATCCCTGAACAAAAAGGATATCATCAAAGTCGAAAACTTGAGCTTAACTCGAAACATGCTGAACGTTGTGGCGTTGATAGCGCCGATGGCTACTGTAACACGAATTGAAAATGGGAAGGTTACCGAAAAACACAAAGTAGATGTCCCCGATTCTGTGGGTGACATTGTCGTGTGTCCTGACCGTTTCTGTATAACCAACCACGAACAGGTGCCATGCAAATTTGTAATCGTAGGGAAAGACCCTTTAACAATGAGGTGTCACTACTGCGAAACCGAATTCTTTGGGCCGCTAATAAAGTATAAAGAAAAGAACTAGTAGCGATTGTTTCGATCAAAACAAAAAGGCGGCCGGATAATCCGGCCGCCTTTTTCACTTTCCGTTGAGACGGAAAATTGACTAGTACATGCCACCCGGAGGCATACCACCACCCGGCATTGCGGGCGCTTCTTTTTCCTTCGGCTTCTCTGCGATCATTACTTCAGTGGTCAGCATCAAGCCAGCCACGGAGGCTGCATTTTGCAGGGCGAGTCTTGTAACCTTGGTAGGGTCAATAATGCCATTCTCAAGAAGATCTTCGTAAACTTCTTTATAGGCGTTGAACCCGAATGCGCCTTCTTTATGCTTGATCTTGTCCACAACTATGGACCCGTCATGGCCGGCATTCACAGCGATCTGCCTGATCGGCTCTTCAAGGGACCTTAGCACTATCTTGGCGCCGACTTTTTCATCACCTTCCAGCTTCAGGTCGGTAATGGACTGGAGACATCTCAGATAAGCTACGCCGCCACCAGGGACTATGCCCTCTTCCACCGCTGCTCGGGTAGCGTTCAGGGCGTCTTCAACGCGGGCCTTCTTTTCCTTCATTTCGGTCTCGGTCGCAGCGCCTACATTGATAACCGCCACGCCACCGACCAACTTGGCCAGACGCTCTTGGAGTTTTTCACGGTCATAATCTGAAGTTGTTTCGTCGATCTGGGTACGAATCTGTCGAACTCGACCTTCAATCTTTTCCTTCGCTCCCGCTCCATCAACTATGGTAGTGTTATCCTTGTCAATGGTCACTCTTTTGCAACGACCGAGGTCATTCAGGCTAATGTTTTCAAGCTTCAGCCCCAGGTCTTCGGAAATGACCTGACCACCGGTTAGTATCGCTATGTCTTCAAGCATGGCCTTTCTGCGGTCACCAAAGCCAGGTGCCTTTACCGCGCATGCGGTAAGTGTACCACGCAGTTTGTTGACGACGAGAGTGGCCAGGGCCTCTCCTTCAACATCTTCTGCAACTATCAAAAGAGGACGACCCATCTTGGCGACCTGCTCCAGCAACGGGAGCATGTCACGCATATTCGAGATCTTTTTCTCATTGATCAGAATGTAAGGCTCATCCAGGACAACTTCCATTCTCTCAGGATCGCTAACGAAGTACGGAGACAGGTAACCGCGATCAAACTGCATGCCTTCGACTACATCCAGAGAGGTTTCCATCGCCTTGGCTTCTTCTACGGTAATGACACCCTCTTTGCCGACTTTTTCCATAGCCTCGGCTATGATGTTTCCGATCGTCGGATCATTATTGGCAGAGATTGTTCCTACCTGAGCGATCTCTTTCTTATCCTTGGTTGGTTTGGACAGTTTCTTGAGATTGGTTACAACAGCTTCAACTGCAAAGTCGATTCCTCTCTTGAGGTCCATCGGGGAAGCGCCAGCCGCAACCATCTTGATGCCTTCGCGATAAATAGCCTGCGCCAAAACCGTAGCTGTTGTAGTTCCATCACCTGCGACATCGGAAGTTTTGGAAGCCACTTCTTTCAACATCTGAGCGCCCAGGTTTTCGAACTTGTCTTCAAGCTCGATTTCCTTGGCGACGGTGACACCATCTTTGGTTACAGTGGGAGCGCCCCATGATTTTTCCAGAATGGCGTTTCTTCCCTTGGGGCCAAGAGTTGATTTCACGGCATCCGCCATGATGTTAACGCCCTTGAGGATTTTATCTCTAGCTTGCTGTTCAAAAAGAATTATCTTCGCGGCCATATAATCACTCCTTAGAATTATTTATGTTTCTCTAAAAATTTTGTAATGATAGGTTTTTTCGAGTAAACGAATTATGACTCGACGAGCCCCAGGATGTCGTCTTCACGCATTATCAGATATTCTACGCCATCGACTTTGATTTCAGATCCGGAATACTTGCCGAACAGTATTGTGTCGCCTTCTTTGAGTTCTAGAGGAATCAGTTTGCCGTCTTCGGTCTTCTTGCCCTTACCCACGGCGATGATTTTGCCTTGCTGCGGTTTTTCCTTGGCGGAGTCAGGCAGGATTATACCGCCTTTGGTGACTTCCTCTGATTCCACCCTCTCGACAAGGATTCGATCATAAAGAGGACGAAATTTCATGATATAACCTCCAAATGCTTTCTTTTTAGTATAGAACTGTTTGGAGCGCTAGACGCTTGTTAGCACTCACTACATATGAGTGCCAATCATCGATCAGTTTGTCAACCCCTTCATCAACAAAATTTAGAGAAAGGCAAAAATGAAAACGGAATTGATATGCCCCAGATGCGGTTTCGTAATGGCCACTTACAAAAACCCGTTGCCCACAGTCGATATAGTCATAAAAAATCAAGGCGGGATAGTCCTCATTAGCAGAAAGAACGCTCCCTTTGGTTGGGCATTACCAGGAGGATTCGTCGATTATGGAGAATCCGTGGAAGAGGCTGCCTCCAGAGAAGCTAAAGAGGAAACATCTCTTGACATACATAATTTGAAATTGCTGGGAGTTTATTCCTCACGGAACAGAGATCCCAGACACCACACCATTTCTACTGTATTCTCAGCACAAAGTGATGGTGTTCCATACGCCGGAGACGATGCGGCGAAAGTTCAAGTCTTTCAAAAAGACAATCTGCCAAAAGACCTGGCTTTCGATCATGCGGAGGTTATTGAAGACTTTTTTCGATCATGCTCGGATTCTCGCTCGTGATACTATTTTTGAGATAATTTGGATCAAGTCTTTACACTTCCTTTACGCTTCGGAGTTGCAAGATTGTTAATCACTGTCTAATATCTCGGTATTGTAACTATTAGGAGTCACTTAATGATCGGAGTATCAAAGCTTTACTGCGGCGCGGTCGAGGCGTCGGATCCTTTGCGCTATGGACGAATGTCAAAGGACCTGCCTTCACATCTGCTTCAGTTTTCCAAGGATAAGAAGCCGGTAGTAGTCTGGAATGTCACTCAACGGTGTAATCTTAAATGCGTCCACTGTTATTCACGTTCTGAGGACAGGAAATACTCGAATGAACTGTCTACTGATGAAGGTATTCAACTCCTTGACGATCTGGCTGGATTTGGTTCCCCTGTAGTTCTTTTTTCCGGAGGTGAGCCGCTGATTCGGCCCGACATTCTGAAATTGATCCAGCACGCGACGGTTTCCGGTATGAGGGCGGTTCTCTCAACCAACGGCACCTTGATTGATGAGTCTATAGCCACTAAGCTCAAAGACATCGGGTTGTCATACGTAGGAATAAGCCTAGATGGTCTTCAAAAGGTTCACGACTCATTCAGAGGTGTAGACGGGACTTTTGAACGCGTCTTGAGGGCCATAAACAACTGCAAGGCGGCTGGTCTGAAGGTTGGGCTTAGGTTCACAATCAATAAGAGAAATTTCCAGGAAATAGATGGTATATTCGATCTTGTCGATAAACTTCAGATACCCAGGATCTGTTTTTACCATCTGGTTTATGCCGGTAGAGGCGCTGATCTTATGAATGAGGACTTGGACCACAAACAAACCAGAAAAGTGGTCGATCTGATAATTGATAGGACGATGGCTCTTCACGGGAAAGGTATGGCTGTTGAAGTTCTGACGGTCGATAACCACGCTGACGGACCTTATATCTACATTAGACTCTTAAAAGAGAACCCCGATCGGGCCAGGCAAGTCCTTGAACTGCTCCAGATGAATGAAGGAAACAGTTCTGGCCGAGGGATTGGCTGCGTGTCTTGGGATGGAACTGTCCACGCTGACCAGTTCTGGAGGCATCACAGTTTTGGAAATATTCGAGATCGCCCTTTTAGCAGGATCTGGACAAACCCCAACGATGAACTGTTACAGAAGCTGAAACAGAAAAAAAATTTTGTTCATGGGCGTTGCGCATCCTGTAACTGGTTGGATATTTGTGGTGGAAATTTCAGGGTTCGGGCTGAAGCCGCACTCGGGGACCTCTGGGCGCCAGACCCGGCATGTTATCTCACTGATGAGGAAATAGGACTTACTTAGCGCGTAATTAGCGTCACACTGTCGTTGGTGCGGTCCCAGACCGTGGCCATGACATTCTTTTGTCTGGGCAAGGATAGATCTATATGCTCTTGGGTGGTCACGTCCGAAATTCAGATGATATAGTATTTCTCAAAGAAAATGGATTTGACTTCGGAGAAGTGATCCTGAAAGACTGTGATGCGAGGCTTTACTGGAGCCGATTGGACGTTAGTCGACTTGTAGGGCCGGATTTCAGGCTTATCGCTCATGGGCCTCGCGAGGGAGACCCGACCAGTTTAAAAAACCTTTGGCAGAACTACCACCCTGCGCTAAAAGCGACCATTGACACTACAGCCTTGATCAATGCCAATTTCTTAACAGTGCATCTTTGGATGGACCCGCGTTACGTTTCAGGGCCTCAAATGATCGAGAAGAAAAGGGCGTTTAAAGATCTTTGTCTATATGCCATGGGCAAGGGAATTACATTGAGCCTGGAGAACCTGTCAGAAACGGCCTCCGACCTTGCTTATGCTCTGGATGACATTCTCAACTCCTCGATCACACTGGACATTGGTCATGGGCAATTGTTGACACAATTAAACACATCATTCGGAATTATTGCTCAACTTTCCGGAAAAATTCAGCATGTTCATATACACGACAATTCAGGCGGTAACGGTGTAAAAGATGACCTGCATTTGCCGATTGGTGATGGTATCATTGATTTCGACGCTGTCTTAAAGGCGCTTTTAGATTCCGGTTATAATAAGACTTTTACGCTGGAACTGAAACGCCACGAATTGCTCGTCTCCAGACAGCGGCTGGTAAATATCGTTGAACGTGTTAGGACTCTACGCTCTGATATGGCTTTGGCTGATGTTCGGTTCGATTAATTCGGAAAGAGGGATCACATGAAATTAGAAAAGAGTTTCAAGGAAATGACAATATCGGGCCTAGCCTCGGATTCCAGAAATATGCAGCCTGTTGTGATCCTGCGTGAAAAGGGAGGGGATCGGGAATTATACATCTGGATCGGTCCTGTCGAAGCTATGGCGTTGCAACGGGCCATTTCCAAAGAAGTCTTTCAACGACCCCTGACGCACGAATTGCTTCGAAATGTGATCGAAAAGACCGGCTCACATATTGAGCATATAGAAATAGACGATCTGAAGGAACACACATATTATGCGACGATTTATATAAAGACCGCTGATTCAAAGTTAGTTACTGTAGACGCCAGGCCTTCTGATTCACTCGTGCTGGCGACCTGGGCCGGGGTAGCCATATTCGTCAACGAAGAGGTCATTGAAGGAATGTCTGATTCCGAACAGATTGATGAACCAAAGACTAAATTGGTACTCACTCAGGAGGATGTTGAACGAACAGATGAAGAGCTTACAAAAATTTTGGAACGAATGGACCCTGATGACCTTGGCAACGCTTGAATATCATATTCCTTGGTTTCTTTTTCAATAAGAGTGTTCTTCCGTCTCTTGACATGTTCCAGAAAATCAGTCCACATTCCTCACCTATCATGACAACCTTAACTGCAAACCCAAAGGACTTAAAACGCATTTACAGACTAAGAACCTTAGTAGAATTCGACAGTCATGTTGGGAGTTAAACCCAAACCAACAGCGAAGAAATCAGCAGCCATAGGCGTCGGCCCGTTTAGGCTTCTGAAATATTTCATCCTTTCAGGTTTTACTGTTATTGCCGCTGTAACGCTCTTACTGGGCGCGTTTTTGTACACCCGTAGCGTAGACACTCTTCTCAAAGGGGCGGAAAATTACGCTCGCCTCCTTGCAGAGAATCTCAATTACAATATTTTCGTAGGATTTTATGCCCCGCTAAAAGCTCGAGGACTGAGCATGGACCTCAGAAAATGGGACCAATTTGGCGCTCTTGATTCGTTGATTAAGGACTTCACTTACGGGCTTCGCATTGATCGGATCAAGATCATCGATAAAAACAAAAAAATCGTATACAGCACTGATTACGACTTGATAGGGAAATATGAGCCAGAAAATCAGGCTGTTGACGAAGCTCTGCTCAATGGTAAAGATCAGACCAAGATCAGGAGGGGAAAAAGATCCGCGACAAATTGGTACGGCGTGTGGCAAGCTGACACGTATTACCCATTAAGGGAAGGGACTGGAAATTATTGGATGTTGGGAGCCATATATGGCGTCATCCAGATAACTCAAGACGTAACAGACCAGTACGTCAATGTTCAGCGTTATGTCGTAATCATTCTCCTTGTCGCAAGCGGCCTTATGGCGTTTCTTTTTGTGACTCTCACCTTGATCGTCCGTCGTGGAGAGCGGATTCTCATAGAAAGAGCCGAAGAGCAAAAGCTTCTTGAGGACAAGTTACAGCAATCCGAGAAGCTAGCTTCTATTGGTCAGATGGTTGCGACTATCGCTCATGAGATACGCAATCCATTGGGAATTATCAGATCGTCCGCGGAAGTTCTAGCCAACAAGGCGAACCCGGATGTCTCCAAAATCAAAAGATTCTCCAACATAATTTTGGAGGAAGCTACAAGGCTCAGTCTAATCCTAACGGATTTCCTAGACTTCGCAAGGCCAAAATCTCCGGCGTCTAACCCGGTGGACGTAAGAGATATTGTGGCCCGTGTCAGGAATATTCTCGAACACGAAATCGCGTCTCGAAAAGTTTCGTGGTCGGAAACCGTTGAAGAATCAAAATATGAGCCTATAATTCTTGGGGACTCGGACCTCCTGTATCAGGCGTTTCTGAACATAACCATGAATGCATTTGAGTTCATGGACGAGGGCGGCTCCTTCGAGATAACTATTCAACCGGAAGAATCGACTGTTAAAATAACTTTTGCTGATGATGGGCAGGGAATAAAAAAGGAAAATTTGAACAAAATATTCACACCTTTTTTCACCACTAATCAAATGGGAACAGGTTTGGGACTTGCCGTAGTGCACAACATTGTTACAGCCCACAACGGTGAGATTAAAGTATCCAGCGAAGAGGGAGAAGGAGCGGTCTTCACGATCGTTCTTCCGAGAGAAGTCAACAAACGGGATTAAATCTAGTTTCCCCGAGGTTAGAATATGGCGAACGTCCTAGTAGTGGATGACGAGAGAAATTACCTTTTCGTGTTGGAGGACCTGCTCACTGATGAAGGCTATAATGTTCTCACAGCGTCATCAGGAACTGAAGCGTTGGAAATATTGAGAGACCAGCAGGTTGACGCTGTACTTTCAGATATTAAAATGCCTGGTATGAACGGCATAGAACTCCTTGAAAGGGTTTTCGCAAACGACCCCGGACTGCCTGTGATTCTAATGACTGCATTCGCAGAGGTCGATCAAGCCGTCTCCGCCATGAAAAAAGGGGCTATTGACCACATCCAGAAGCCATTCGATAACGACGACATCAAGCGTGCGGTAGCAAGGGCCGTTGAAAAAAGGAGCTTGGACAAAAACCTTCGGCGCATTAACTCTTCTGACTACGACCCCGTATGGGGAACCGTAATCGGGGTATCCGAAGCTATGGATCGTGTCTTCCAGATAGTGAAAAGGGTCGCAGACACTCCTGCCACCGTCTTGATTTCAGGCGAGTCGGGAACTGGAAAGGAAGTCATAGCCAAGGCTTTGCATAAGGCGTCTTCCCGCGCCTTAAAGGCGTTTGTCTCAATTAATTGCGCAGCAATCCCTGAAACTCTTCTCGAATCCGAATTGTTCGGCTATGAAAAGGGCGCGTTTACCGGGGCAGTGTCGACCAAACAGGGTAAGTTTGAAATTGCCGATAGTGGGGTCCTTTTTCTCGATGAAGTAGGAGAAATGTCTCTCAACTTACAGGTAAAATTGTTGCGGGTCCTTCAGGAGCAAGAATTTCAAAGAGTTGGAGGAAACCGTGATATCCGTGTTGATGTAAGGCTGATCGCCGCAACCAACAAAGATCTGCGCGCGCAGGTAGACGCCGGATTATTCAGGTCGGACCTTTTTTTTCGTCTAAACGTTGTTCATGTGCCAATGCCTCCATTGAGGGAGCGCATGACCGACATTCCGCTCTTGATTACATATTTCTTAAAAAAATTCTGTGCGCGTTTAGGAAGACAAATGCTGGAAATTCAGCCAGAAACTATGAGGGTTCTTTGCACTTATTCATGGCCTGGGAATGTTCGGGAATTGGAAAACGCGATGGAATACGCTATTCTAATGTCTCAAGGGCATTCGATCACAATTGAGGACCTGCCAAATCAGATTAGATCACATAAGACACCGGATTCGAGTCTTGATCTCAACTTGGAAGAAAACACCGGGCTTATGGACGCGTTGGACGCCATGGAAGAAAAGATGATCAGAGACGCTCTAAGAAAAGCTGGAGCGATCCAGGCACAGGCAGCCAAGATTCTTGGGATCTCAAGAAGCAACTTGCAGTACAAGATGAAAAAATATGGGCTTCTTCAATAATTCACATAACGCTAGAATTTATGATGGGTTGACACCATTTACGAATTACTTTATAAAAAATGTGATTTCAGATTGATGCGTTGGTTTTCTCTGTAATCATGGAGAAGAGGGTCTTAACCATGCGGAATCTTATAAAATATGGAGTATCTATTATCTTAAGTATGGCCAGCGTTACGATAGCTCAAGGTCAGTACTACGACGACAGTTATTATCAGGATGGTTCCAACAGTTACATGGAGGCGCAACAGCCTCGTTCTGGATACCAAAATCAGGGGGCTTCAAGATATCAGGAACCGCCTAATACATATCCTTCCCCAAACTTGCAATATGATTCTAGAGACGCAGAGCGTATATTACGCGAGCAGATGACGCGCACAACGGAACCTGACAATTCCGGTTACAATTCTCAACAACCGGAGATTTACGATAATTATTACGGACACCGTTTGCAGGATGAGGGTCAAATTCAGGGAGCGCTGTCCAACGCTCGAAATATCGGCTCCCTTATAAGGAACAAAAACGGCAAAGCGTTCATCATTATAGATAAGAGGAATTTTCAATACTATCTTTATGATAGGGAAGGTCGGCTATTACGCATAGGACCAGTTGCGATAGGCAAGGGTAAGAC
>JACWAG010000314.1 GCA_014874425.1 Syntrophaceae bacterium
AGATTATATTCAAGCACGAAACGGCGCAATTTGCGAGGGCACTCCTGTGTTGGAAATTAAGGTGGGCCCCAATCCGGAAGTAATTTGCCAAAAAGGCTCACAAGTTTTTGATAAAGTTATCTGGACTGGGCCTATGCAGGCATTGCCGTTACTGATCAAGGACACTGATACAAATCTAGCACGAATTAGCAATACGTTCCATTATATGGGGGTAACCTGTCTAGTCCTAGTCATGAAAAGGAAACAGGGTGACATATATTGGTTAAATAATATCGACCCGGCCATTAGTTTTGGGGTGGTTATTGAACATACTAATCTCGTTCCGTCTGAAGACTATGGCGGGAAGCATGTGCTGTATGTGGCGAACTACCATTCAGCAGAATCAATACTCAGTCAGCTCTCTGACAAAGAAGTTTTGGATTTCCATTTCTCTTCTCTTCAAAAAGTGTTTCCTGATTTCAAGGAAAAAGATATTGATCAGGCAAGAGTCTTCAGAGACACACACAGTTGCCCTGTCTATGATCTTTATTATTCTAAAAGAATGCCGTGTTATGAAGGATGGTCCCCCAACCTAGATATATGCGGTATGACACAAGTATATCCCGAGGACAGGAACATGAATAATTGCGTAAGAAATGCTTATAATTACTTAAATCAGTAATGGTTTTCATGGCGTAAGAGTCCTTGGCAGATTTGAAGGAGCATTAGGATTAAGGCATTTCCGATCTAAATGTTTTTAAGGGAGGCATTATTTGTGCAAATTTCACGAATTCTTGTGATTGGCGGAGCAGGGTACGTGGGTTCGCATTTTTCATTTTTCGCTATGAATAATGGGCTCCACGTCACGGTCATGGACAATCTGTCCAAGGGTCATAGATCTGCGTTACATTGTTCCGAATTTGTTCAAGCTGATTTACTTGACTATGACAATTTCATGAAACTTCTGTCAAACCACAAATATGACGCGATATTTCATTTTGCCGCGAGTTGTCTTGTGGGAGAATCGGTTCTGGACCCTGCTCAGTATTACAGAAACAATGTTCTGGCGGCCTTCAACATGCTCGAAGCTATGCGGCGCACGGGTCACGACAAGATAGTTTTCTCATCTACATGCGCGGTTTATGGCCATCCCGTGAAATTAACGCTGAACGAAGGTCATCCCAAGGCTCCAATTTCTCCGTACGGCCGTACAAAACTCGCAATTGAATGGATGCTTGAGGACTACAATGTGGCGTATGGGATCAAATCCGCACAGTTGCGATATTTTAACGCAGCGGGCTGCGAACCTGATTCTGGCCTTGGTGAAGACCATAGACCTGAAACCCATTTAATCCCGAATGTCGTTCGTTTTGTCCTAGGTCTCTCCAATGAGTTGACAATATTCGGCGATGACTATCCTACGCGCGATGGGACTTGTGTTCGTGATTATATACATGTAATGGACCTTGCGGACGCCCATTTGAAAGCCTGTGCAAAGCTGAACTCAATACCCGTGATAAGATTAAATCTGGGAACGGGAGAGGGTTTTTCAAATCTTGAAGTAGTGGATTCCGTTCGAAGGATTTCAAGGGTCAACATTACCCCAAATTTCGGGCCGAGAAGACCCGGTGACCCCGCAGAACTAGTGGCTGACGCTTCGGCAGCCAAAAGGGACCTGGATTGGAAACCATCAAGGTCCAATCTAGATTCTATTGTTACGGAAGTTATTAAATGGTTTTCTTCATGGCCAAGAGGTTATCCTAATTAAGAATGCCCCAGATACTGATTCGGTTACCCTTCATGAAAAGCTTTTATGATTCGATAATGCAGTTATGTACAAATCTAAACTCGTTTTAAAATTAAGAATTTCAGCAGTATCCCTAGAGTAATATATGAAAACAATCGTTGTCAGTGGAGGAGCAGGTTTCATTGGAAGCCATCTTATAGAAAGCCTTTTGAGCAAAGGTCATTGTGTTTTATGCCTGGACAACATGTTCACAGGAAGCAAAAAGAACATAGAGTGCTTCAGGGGCAACCCTAAATTTGAATTTATCCGACACGACATCGTGGTTCCGATATTATTGGAAGCTGACGAAATCTATCATCTCGCCTGTCCCGCTTCCCCGGTTCACTATCAGAATAACCCCATAAAGACCCTGAAAACGTCGGTTATCGGAACGCTAAACATGTTGGGTCTGGCAAAGCGGGTTAATGCCAGATTTCTTTTAGCTTCCACTTCCGAGGTTTATGGTGACCCAGACGTTCACCCGCAGATCGAAAGTTATCATGGGAATGTAAATCCTGTGGGACCTAGGGCCTGTTACGATGAGGGAAAAAGGGCAGCCGAAACATTAACAGTGGGATACCGGGATTACAACAATGTTAATGTAGGGATAGCGAGGATTTTCAATACTTACGGTCCGCGAATGTTACCTAACGATGGACGAGTGGTTAGCAATTTCATTTGCCAGGCACTGCAGGGAGAAGACATCACGATTTATGGAGATGGGTCTCAAACACGATCATTTTGTTTCATAAATGACATGGTTAACGGTTTGACGAAATTAATGGAAAGCCCTGAGTCTGGACCAATCAATTTGGGCAATCCTCATGAAGTCACGATCAAAGAACTGGCCGAAACAATACTAAGATTAATCAAAGGGTCTAATTCTGAAATTGTGTACAGGACATTGCCGAAAGACGATCCCACAAGAAGAAAACCAGACATTTCATTAGCTAAGAAGGCCCTGAAATGGCAACCCAAAACACCCCTTGAAGAGGGGTTAGAGGCAACCATAGCCTATTTTAAAGAAGAACCGGAAATTAGTAATGTCTGAAAACTATACAGCAAATAACAATTTTAATCCGCCTTGGAACTCCACGTCCTGTGGACGTGGTCAGAGTCTGAAGGATTTGCCGGAAGACAGGTCACCTGCTAATCCTAGAATTCGAGTTGTTTGCGCAACTTCGAAAGCAAGACAAGCAGCTGAGCAGGTTTGTAGGCTATCAC
>JACWAG010000315.1 GCA_014874425.1 Syntrophaceae bacterium
CCTGACGATCCTTTTATCGAAAGTGAGCGCCGACAAGTCTTTTTCGGCTCTGCAATCGGTATCCCAACTTTTTATGTGCTGAAAGAAACTTCTAACGTTTTCATGAAAAGAATTCTGGAACACACGCGAGGATTGCGGCAAAGTCGACGATATCCAGGTTACCTCCGAGTATACAATCAAGAGTACCTCATAGGGCTTACCAGGCTAATTCAAGCGGAAGCGTCGGACCTTATTGAAATGTTCGATCTCAAAGAATTGCTTAACGACTTAGGTAGAAGGATTCAAAACCCCCGAGAATTTTCCGCCACCGGGCGATTTACCAAGGCTATTTTGGACATTGTCGGAGCCAATTCGCCAATAAATGTTGACGCGGACGCATTTAATCTGTCAGCCGAGACATACTACCGCTCGGAGCTAAAAAGAAGCCACATCGTTGAGGGCCTCAACTTTCTTCATGAGGACCTTTGTTTATTGGACCAGAGCCGGGAGATTCTGAATAGAAATTATCCCGATGCGGTAAATTATGCTGTGAAAGACCGCGAAACGTGGAAGTTTCTGGAAGATGTTAGCGACGATGTGCTGAATGAAGAAATTTCTTTGGACGCCACAAGGAAACTTATCGACCTTATTATCATTACCATTCGTCACGATGAAGAAGAAGCTGCCAAAACACTTAGGAGAACTCAGGTTCATGAGAATGATACACCACCAATTTGTGGAAAGAGAAACTGGGAAGATCAAAAGGGAAGAGCTTATCGGGGATAAAGCCATACATTTTCTTTATTCGTCCGCAAGAGAGAAAGCCCCTTTTCTTTTCAAGGCGGTCACAAGCGCTCGATTTTCAAGCGAACTTCTTGCGTTTCTCAAATTTGATATGAGAGTCTTGTTGCCCTCGAGACAGTCGTTAGAGGCTTCTGGAATAAATTTTGTAGAATGTCTTCACCCCCAAGAATTCACCACAATGCGACGTGTCTTTGAACGGCAAATCCGTTACTGGGAATGCCGGCCTATGTTAGAAGATCCCGCCACAGTTGTTTCTCCAGCAGATTCCAGAGTCATTGTGGGATCTTTGAATGACACTTCGACGCTATTTCTAAAGGAGAAATTCTTTGATTTCGCAGAACTTTTGGGAGAGGACAAATATCAATGGCTGGATGCCTTCCGAAATGGCGATTTCGCTGTCTTCAGATTAACCCCGGAAAAATATCATTATAATCACACTCCGGTTTCAGGGGAAGTGTTGGATTTATACGAAGTTTCAGGAAGTTATCACTCTTGCAATCCATCCGCTACAATCAACGTTGTGACACCATTTTCAAAAAACAAGCGTGTTGTAACTATAGTTAATTCCGATGTTCCCGGTGGAACAGGAGTGGGGCTTATCGCAATGGTCGAGGTTGTCGCCCTGATGATTGGGGACGTGGTTCAGGCCTATTCTTCAACCCAATACAACGATCCAAAAATGATCTCTCCCGGCATGTTCTTGAAAAAAGGAGCGCCCAAAAGTCTTTATCGGCCGGGTAGCAGCACTGATTTAATAATATTTCAACCCGATAGAGTCGAATTTTCAGATGATCTCGTCAGGAATCGCTCTCTTTCAAACGTTCAGAGCCGATTTTCGGAAGGTTTTGGCAAACCGCTGGTGGAAACAGACGTAAGAGTCAGGTCTACTATCGGCAAAGCAATTTGAGAGTTATTCCGATTCGTAAATCTTCAACTACCATATTCAAAGATGAACAATTCTGAACGGAGTAATGTGAATGTACGATTATATTTTCGTCTTAAGTTTAGGCGTCGCTTTCATTTTACTGTTTGCTTGGGCTTTTAAGGCGCTACCGCAAGAAAACTGGCAAATTTTAGCGACAGTGCCCTTGGCTAAAGAAGGAGTTCAAAATTGGAAGGGCCTCAATCTTACCTACTATGGCATTTTCATAGCCCTAGCCACTGTAACCGGAGTACTCATTCTTTTGGTTCTTACGTCGGCGATTCATGTGCCAATTACATTAACATTCCTTCTTGTGGGGTCTATCCTGGTAATTGGGTTAGCAGCGTCAAAAGCCGTCGCATTACGGGTGGAAAATAAACCGTATACTTTTACCATCGCAGGGGCATGTTTTGCCGGGGTTTTTACAGTTCCTGCGATTGTTTTTATTCTTGATCATTTCATTATTGCCGAGCCAAATCATCTCCCAGTGATTCCAATTTTGGCTTCTTTTGCCATTGCTTACGCGATTGGCGAAGGGATAGGCCGACTGGCCTGTATTAGCTTTGGGTGCTGTTACGGAAAGCCCCTGTCTGAGTGTCACCCGACTGTTCGGCGTTTTTTCCGTAAACACGGATTTGTATTCACCGGAGCACTAAAAAAGATCGCCTACGAAAGTGGGCTGGATGGAAAACATGTTGTGCCTGTCCAGGCTGTCACCGCTCTTTTGTACGTTACAGTTGGTTTAGTCGCTACTTTGTTTTTTCTGAAAGGCCACAGTTCCATCTCTCTCCTGCTAACCATATTCGTGACTCAATCTTGGCGAGTTTTATCGGAGACCTTGAGGGCAGATTATAGAGGCACTGGAAATTTCACGGCGTATCAGATTATGGCTTTAGTCTCAATAGCTTATGTCTTGCTGGTGGTCTATCTGCTTGGTGGCGCAGTCGCTCCTGATGCAAACCTGGCAGCGGGGTTGATTTCTCTTTGGGACCCTACTGTCATCCTTTTTCTTCAATGCGTGGGGCTGGTGACTTTTCTTTATACCGGCCGGAGCATGGTTACAGCAGCAACCATCTCTTTCCGTATCGTTAGGGACAGGATTTGATGATACTGTAAATTCGGCTGAAACTGTGCTGTCAGAGTGTTCCCGGCCATGATCATTTTGAGGCGCCATGGCCATGTCGGACTATCTCTCCGGTGATCATGTAAATAACGTCTTCTGCTATATTTGTCGAATGGTCAGCAATCCGTTCCAAGTGTCTTGAGACCAGGAACAATTGTGTCAAGGCGTGGCGTCTGTTCAACTCCACATTGACTCTATCTTCAAAGTTTCGGTGCAATTTATGCTTCATCATGTCAACCTCATCATCATCGGCTAAGACCTCGGCAGCCAGAGCCTCATCCTCGTTCACGAATGATTTTATGGCCTTTTTCAACATGCTTTCGACTCTCTGAGCCATGAAATAATATTCACCGGGAATGTCCAAAGGGCTTTCGGAAGCGAGAATAACAGCCGCCTGAGCTATGTTGACGGCCAGATCGCCTATGCGCTCAAGCTGGTTGATTATCTGCAAAGCCCCTGTTATCAATCTCAAGTCCAAAGCTACAGGCTGATGTAGGGCCAGAATTTCCAGGCAAGTTTCTTCGATCTCTATTTCAATTCGATCAATCTCCCTGTCACCTTCAATAACTGAAGCGGCAAGTTCCTTATCCCTGGATCTAATAGCCGCTATAGCTGACCTGAAGCTTTCTTCGACTGTTACAGCCAATGAAATGAGATTTTCTTTGAGTAATTCACATTTCCGACGAAGTCTCATGCGAGGGACTCTGTTCATGGCCATCTCCTTGAAATATTGCAATTGCAAGGAAAAAAAACCGGTTTTGCAGTCAGGATTTTAAAAGCGCCTAAATAGCTCCAATATATGTTATCCAAAGCGGCCTGTTACGTACTCCATGGTTTGTTTGACCTTAGGATTCGTAAATATTGCCGTAGTTTCGCCATACTCAATCAATTTGCCCAAATACATAAAAGCTGTATTGTCGGAAACTCTTGCCGCTTGCTGCATATTGTGCGTAACAATTATTATGGAGTATGACCCCTTAAGTTCGTCAATAAGGTCTTCGATTTTGGCTGTCGCCACAGGATCAAGAGCTGAACAGGGCTCGTCCATAAGGAGAACTTCCGGTTCCCCGACTATCGCCCTTGCTATACATAGCCTCTGTTGCTGGCCACCGGACAATCCCAAGGCATTCTCATTGAGCCGGTCCTTAACTTCATCCCATAGAGCGCCATTCTTCAAGGCCTGAACCACGGCTTCATCCAGAATTTTTTTGTCCCTTACACCATCGACCCGTAAAGGGTATGCGACATTTTCCCAAATCGACATGGGAAAAGGGTTCGGTTTTTGAAAAACCATTCCCATAGTTTTTCTAAGAGCTATCACATCCACGCTTGGGCCGTAAATATCCTCATCGTCAAGAATGATTTTCCCAGTGATTGTCAACCCATCAATAAGGTCATTCATTCGATTGATGGACCGCAAGAGAGTAGATTTTCCACAACCTGAAGGTCCAATAAGGGCAGTCACGAGGCCTCTTTCCACCGTCATGCTGATGTCAAATAGAGCCTGACTTTTGACGTACCACAAATCAAAGTTCTGAATGGCCAATAAATTGCCCTGTAAACCCCTCCTTTCATGATAAACGGATGAATCAGTTGTCTGATATCTGGAAGTCATCGGGATCTCCTAGAAATGCCCTGTGAAAAACTTTCGTTTCAAACGATTTCTGACGATTATCGAAACTGCGTTCATTACGAAGATCAAAGTGATCAGCAATAACGTCGTCACATAAACCATTGGGATGGCCGCTTCAGAATTACGTGATTGAAATGCAAGATCGAAAATATGAAATCCAAGGTGCATAAAGCTCCGTTCCAGATGAATGTAAGGAGGAAACTGGTCTATTGGTAACTCAGGGGCCATCTTCACCACTCCTACCAGCATTAACGGAGCAACTTCACCGGCCCCCCTGGCCATCGCCAAAATCAGACCAGTCATTATACCCGGCATCGCCCGCGGCAATACAATGCGTCTTATTGTTTGCCACTTTGATGCTCCACATGCCAGAGATCCCTCTCTCATGGATTGGGGGACAGCGGCCAGCGCCTCTTCAGTAGCGACGATCACGACTGGCACTGTTAGCAACGCCAGAGTTAGTGAAGCCCAAAGTAGACCACCAGTCCCGAATGTAGGATTAGGAAACCTTTCTGGATAGAAAATTTGATCTATGCTCCCACCAAGGACATAGGCAAAAAAGCCAAGGCCGAAAACTCCATAGACTATAGAAGGAACCCCAGCA
>JACWAG010000316.1 GCA_014874425.1 Syntrophaceae bacterium
ATATTAGGTTATCCCAAGGAAAAGCAGGTTTGGCTCAAACCTGGCGATAAACTTGCTTGCAGTCTGGAGAAGCTGGGTGAGCTGAAATTTGAACTGGTTTAACGCGCTGTTTCGGCGGCTAACTGCAACGTTCCGCCATGCCGAAGTGGTGGAAACCAGGTTATTTGTTAACCTTAGAATATCTAGACGAGGATAAAGATGAAAAAACGGCTCCGGAAGAAAGCACATCGCGGTGAATTCACGGAATGGGGAAGACAACTTTTTATTATACGAAATCGGAAAGACGGATTCGATGAATTTGTTGACACCTTCATTGACGAAGCCATTGTAGCTAACGGATGCTGCTGTGGTGGAGGCGGGGAGGAAGACAAGCTTAATGTAATAGTTGAGCTTGGCTGTCGCTCTAATAATCCTGATGCTCGAGTAAAGGCGATCACGGCCTGGCTCGATGCTCAACCGGATGTTCAGAGTTGGAACATAGGCGAGGAGTTTGACCTCTGGTATGGGGATTTCGAGGATATCGATGATGACATCCGCCGATAAGCTCATAACTGATCTGTAATCACTATAAAGCAAGCAGCGGGTAACCCAATGCCAAAAACCTAAAAGCGAATCAGTTAGTTCGACTGGCTCAAGAATAATTAAAATATTAAGCACTTCCACTTTTCGAACTTCTGTTTAATGTTCCAACTGGAATAAAGTTTATGAACCACTCAAATTCAAGGAGGCGATCATGAGAACAGCTCTAGTGCTACTAGGAACACTCCTGTGGCCTGTTATGGCATGCGCTCAACTGCGGACGAGTGTCGTGGAATACACAGATAGAGGGACAGTGCTTGAAGGCTACGTGGCGGAAAAAACAGACCTAAATGGAAAACGGCCGGGTGTACTGGTCGTTCCTGATTGGATGGGAGTGAGCGATCCCTACAAAAGAATCGCCGACAAACTCGCAGACATGGGTTACGTTGCTCTTGTTGCGGACATTTACGGCAAGGGGGTTCGACCTGCGAATAATCAGGAGGCTGCGGCGGAAGCGACGAAATATAAGACGGACAGGAAATTGCTGCGGGAAAGAGTCCTTGCTGGACTCGCAGAACTTGAGAAAAACCCCAATGTCGACACGAATCGTATTGCAGCCATTGGCTATTGTTTCGGTGGCACTACAGTTTTGGAGCTTGCCCGAAGTGGAGCCCCTGTTCTAGGTGTGGTCAGCTTTCACGGGGGGCTGGATAGTCCTTCTCCCGAAGATGGGAAAAAGATTAAGGCCAAAGTACTCGTCTTGCACGGAGCAGATGATCCGGTTTCTAAACCTAAGGACATCGCAGAATTCCAGGAGGAGTTAAGGAAAGGCGCCGTGGACTGGCAAATGATATACTATGGCGATGCTGTTCACTCATTCACACAACAAAAGGCGGGAACCGACAAATCTACAGGAAACGCATATAATGAAAAGGCGGACAGGCGCTCCTGGGAAGCCATGAAACAATTCTTCAGAGAGATTTTTGGTGAAGAAGCGCCAAAATGATTATGATGAGTCTTTACAATAAAGTGGTTTCTGGGAGCTTGGCAACCGCCGGGCATCGTGAACGTCAAGTGAACGAGCCGATCAAGCGTAGAAAGATCATGACCATGAATACTAACCACAAATTAAACCTCTTCGCAGTCGCTCTCGTTGGCATGATGGCAATGAGTGGCCTCACGACACAGACCCTCGCTCAGGAGGCCCACTTTAAAAAACTGGCCAACCTCCCGTTCTCGGAAGGCCGGCCCACAAAGGAGACATCGCAAACACTCCGCGACGAACTGCTCTTTCAACGGGCGATTCAGACCTACCTCTGGGCGATGCCGTTGATCAACACGCTCGGCATGCAGGTAGGGTCAGAAAGGACATTCGGCGCTGGTTACAACGTCTTGCCGATCTGGAAGCAGCGGCTCAACGCCAAGACTCTTATAACTACCCCTAACTCCGACCTCATTTATGCCATGAGCTACGTCGACCTGGGCAAAGATGGTCCGCTAGTGATGGAGGCACCGCCAATGCTGCAAGGAATCCTGATGGATTTTTGGCAGCGTCCCATCCCGGTGGATGGCGGCAAGTTCTTTGGTGATGTCGGTCTGGCTGGACCGGATGGCGGCAAGGGCGGAAAGTTCCTCCTGGCGCCACCCGGCTACAAGGGACCGGTTCCAGAAGGTTATTACGTATACCGTTCAGGAACATACAGCGTCTTCATCTTCCTGCGAGGGTTCTATGGGGATCCGAAGAATCTTACACCGACTGTCGCACACCTTGAGCAGACGAAGATCTATCCATTAATCGGCGCGGCTGAGGCCAAGCCGATGAAATTCCCAGACGCATCCGGTGTCTCCGTCAACATGCTGCCCATCAATGGCGGCAGTGCGTTCGACCATCTCAAGCTACTCCTGGACAGGGAAGGTGGCAATCTCGCAGGTCCCGACTGGCTCGGTATGCTAGCGGCGATCGGTATAATCAAGGGCCAGCCGTTTAAACCTGATGCTCACACACGAGAGATCCTCGATCGAGCTGCGAAGACCGCCTACAAAATGAGTCGCGTCATCGGCTTCGAAGAAATCGTTGGTGGCCGCTCCTATCTTGTCTATCCAGACCGTCACTGGACCAATCCCGTTGCCGACGCGACATCGTCTAAGCCTGTAAGTCCATTGGAGTTGTCCGGGATAAATAGAGCAGGGGGATATCTGGAACTCGACGCCCGGATCAACTTTTTCACAAACTACTTCTCGATCAGTCCAGGAATGCTGTCGAAAACACCGGGCAAGGGCGCAAATTACATGATCGCTTTCGCCGATAGCGAGAGCAAACCCTTGTCAGGCACCAGCAACTATCGCCTAAACCTGCCGCCCAACATCCCGGCCGCCAACTTCTGGTCTGTGACGCTCTATGAGGCGGAGAACTCCTCGGGTCTCGCCAACGGCCAGCCTTTTCCGTCGCTGGGGCTGCGCGACAAGCCCGCTCTGAATGCCGACGGAAGCACGGACGTCTACCTTGGCCCCCAAGCGCCCGCTGGCAAAGAAGGCAACTGGCTTGCCACTGTGCCCGGTAAGGGGTATTTCGCTATTCTCAGGCTCTACGGCCCTACCGAACACGCTATCGACAAGAGCTGGAAGCCAGGCGACATCGAAAAGATCAAGTGACTTCTGGCCGTCGCTGAACACGATAACCCTGGTCGCGCTACGCAGGATGATGATTTACATCTTCCTGTTGGCGACAACGCAGTTGACATCGTCTAGTGAAAGCGGATTAGCCTTTTGCAATTCCGCTAA
>JACWAG010000317.1 GCA_014874425.1 Syntrophaceae bacterium
CAGCTTTAACCAGGCAGGAGTGATTCAGGGCCGATCAGATTCGCCTCTGACACCAACAGGGATTGCCAAAACTCGAAAAATGCCGGATCTCGTGTCCAGATTTCGACCCCAGTTCATTTATTCCAGCTCTCTGGGAAGAGCGGCTTTCAGTTCTTCAATCTATTCTCAGATGTTAGGCATACCAGTTCATTTTAGGGGAAGCCTTGCGGAGCTTTCCTGCGGGGAATGGGAAGGGTCCAGACGAACTGATGTCGTTTGTAATCGGAGTTCTATAAGGTCCGGCTGGTTCGAAAGACCGCCGGGAGGGGAAAGTTATCGAGATGGTGAGGAAAGATTGCGCCCCATTGTCGACGAACTTTGTTACGGTCTGAACAACTCATGCAAAATAGTTTTGGCGCACGCCGGTCTCAATAGGGTGTTCATGAGATTGATCCTGGGACTGCACAAAGAAGACGCTTTGTTCATACGTTTTCCCCATGACACCGTATATTTGATTCATAATGACAGGACTGTAAAATGGCTGGGGTTGACAACAGGATCAGGGAGTGGGCTCCTTCGTGAGATTGAGTGATTCCCTGTTAATGGATACCGTGGCCGCGGGAAAAGGAGCGTGAATCACCGATTCAAAATGGACCTTGCTCTTTACAAGCCGTGACGCTCGCGCCCTTACGATAATATTCCATCCCAAACGGTTGTAGGGGAACACTCCCCCGAGGGTACGATCTATCCAACTCAACGCGTCAACCCTATAGAATTTTTTTCCACTACCACCTGGTTTGGGGATTTTGTAGGGCACTATATAAACCGATCGCCAAGATTCGCACTCAAGCCCCACAGCTTTCAACTTTCTAGCTAATCCGATCGGAGTATAAAATCTCAAATGAGTTT
Organism: Syntrophaceae bacterium; assembly: GCA_014874425.1. GTDB lineage: Bacteria > Desulfobacterota > Desulfomonilia > Desulfomonilales > Desulfomonilaceae > CAJBEZ01. The sequence continues at coordinate 889 of JACWAG010000317.1, forward strand.
CATCCCAGCCGAACCATTGTTTGTTGTGACGTAAAATGCGGTGGTACGTTCCCTGAATCGCATAATTGAGTGATAGTGAATTCTGAGTGCTTATGACCAGAATACCGCCAGGGTTTAGAGCTTTGGAAGCGGCAGCCAGCAGATTGTCATCATCGGGAGCATGCTCAATAACGTCCTTCATAAGAATTACATCAAAGCCACGCCGAGCTGCAAATATCGGAAAAGTGTCGCTCCGCACAAATGAGCAATAGTTGGATACACCTTCAATGCTTGCGAAATATCGGGCAGTGGTTAGAACGGACTCTTCCGCGTCCACACCAATTACTTGTCCAGCGCCCGATTTTGCAGCATGGACGGAAAACAGGCCGGCGCCACAACCGTAATCAATTACGCTTTTACCCTTGAGGTCCCCCAGTAATTCCCGAATAAATTCGTTTTTTACCTTACTGTAAACTTTGGACTGTTGATCCAGATACGAACTGAGGGCCTTTTCTGTATCGAAAGACCTTAGCCAATGGTCATCGGGGTATCTTTTGGGTTGCGCCGCCATTTTTTCCGTAAATTGATTCGTGACTAAATTTTAGATATTTATATCAAATTATTCATAGTGAGGTAGCTTGAGAAACCTTTATATCGACAAATCTCCTATAAACTTCTTCCCAGTCATCCTGTTCTTTTTGCGCCGAGAATCCTCTCATTCTTTCTCTCGCCGATCCTGACAGACTATGCGCCAAATTGGAATTTTTTAGAAGCCGCTCTATTGCTTCGGCCAGTGCGGTTGAATTTCCCGGCGGTACCAATAGTCCGGAAACGCCATCCTCAATTAGGTCGCTAACGGCCCCGACATCGGTGGTTACAGTAGGAACCCCGACAGCCAGCGCCTCCATTAATATGTTTGGACAGCCTTCTGTCACAGATGGAAGAACAAACAAATCAAGTGTCCGCAGCCACTGAAAAATTGATTCATGCAGGACCGGTTCGAGCAGAGTTACCCTATTTATGGTTTTAGTTCTAGCAAGTATTTCATTAAACGCCTCTATTTCTGAGTCCCTCAATAAGCCTCGTAGTTCCAGATTAACATTCCACGATTTAGATAGAATGGCCAGCGCTTTTAAAAGATAAGGCAAACCTTTTGCATACTTGAAAATCCCTGCGCATCCAATTTTAACATGTTTGGTTGGTTCCAATTTTTGCGCCCAGGGCTGGACTGGAACTTCTACTGAATTGTAAATCAAGCAGGATTTTTCCCTGATTGGCGATAACGCATTAGCCAGTTCGATCAGATCTTGACTTAAACCCACAACAAAATCGGAATTTTCAAGAGCGCTCTTACAGACAGCCACTTTCTCAGGACTAAAGAAGTACTTGTTTACGTCATTTCCGACGATGCATGAAATCATTGGTTTATGCCATTTTGCAGCCAACAGACCTGTGATATACCCTATAGGATAAAGGAAAAATGACTGGTAAATATCGTATTTCTCTTTTTTCTCAAGAAATTCCAATGACTGGAACATCATCTGGAGTGATAGGTTGTGAGGGCAGTCCCAGATATCCTGCCGCTTTCCATCGTATTTTTCTTTCCCCACAATTACGTCAAAAATCTTTATGCCTCTAAAAACATTTACCTTAACGTTTTCATCGAGAAGGACAATCTTGTAAGGTTCCACAGTAAGGCGAGCCACATGAGTTTCAAACCCCATATTTAAGGAATGAACAGCCACTTTAAAAACTGTTTGGGCCAACCCACCCCATTGTTCGGGAGGAAATTCCGGGGTAACTATCAGCAGTTTTGGTGGGTAATTTTCCATAAGCTAAAATGATGCTCGTTAAGATCAATCTCATCTTGATCGAATGATGACAATCTTTTATCACCTCATTATCAAAACTGGAATAGGGCCGTTAGGCTTGCGATCAACCAAAATGAAATTGTGATTAGTTGACAACCATGTTTTGTGATAGAAATTTATGTTTACGTACGGATCCAGTTTATTAAAATGCGTATAGCCATCATTTTCCATAAAGATCCCTTTGCGCCGCCAACCGGTATCGATCTGGTTAGGCTCCGGGCGATTTCTTTCGGGTTGGCGGAACGCGGTATGCGGACCGAGATCATTGCGCCAATACTTCGCCCGACAATGCTGGATGGAAAAATACCTGTCTACGGTTTGGATCGACTCGAGAACTCGGCCCCTTATGACATAGTTAAAACGTGTTACCATGATTCCATACGACTGGTTCCCAGCGGAACAGGTAACATAGTTTCGCGGATTGTAAGAGTAGTTGATCACAATCTCCCCAAAAGGGACGAACGTTTTAGAGCTAATCTCCTGGAATGTCAGGAGCTGATTCTCAAGAAGGCCCACACTGTAATCTTCAACAATGAAGAGAATAGATCCAGATGGCTGAGGATGTACGGTGGCTCTGTCCAGACGGCCCTTGTCCCCACTGGCTGCCCTTCGGTTATTCCTGCCCCCGGTAAATGTCCTTACAAGACTGACAAAAAAGTTCTTTTTTTTTTAGGCAGCGTAGCTTCCCCCAGGATGCTCATCATGCTCAATGAATTGGCTCGGAGCATGAGAGAAATCGCTGAAATTCATCTTGTAGGGCTCAACAAAAGTTTGATGTACGGGGATGGAACTGACTCCGAATTGGATCCACTTATTGTGACTCATGGCGCCAAACCCGAGATTGAAACATGGGATTATATCTACCACGCGGACCTGGGATTGGCTTTGGCTACTGGGCGTCATGCTTTTGACAACGACATGTCAAAAATCTATAGTTATCTGCGCGGAGGCTTGCCTATTGTTTCTGAAGAACCAATTTTGAATAATGAATTGGTGGTAAGTCTTAGATATGGGGATGTATTTGCCTATGGAGATATGGAAGCGCTTGTATCACGCTGTAAGGCGATTCTGAACAATCCACCGTTGAAAAGAAGAGATCAGGTGATGAGATTTATGATCAAGGAA
>JACWAG010000318.1 GCA_014874425.1 Syntrophaceae bacterium
ACAGGCAAGTCCATACACCGATAACCCGTGGCATGATAAACAGCGTCAGAAATGGCTGGCGCAGTTGGAGACGCAAGTCCTTCACCCGCCTCTTTGGCCCCCATGGGGCCCTCCGGCTCATACGTATCAACATGAACCACTTGGCTGGGAGGCATATCAGCGGCTGTAGGCATTTTATAGTCCACAAAGCTGGTATTGAGGGTTCTACCGCCATCCATGACGAATTGCTCGGAAAGAGCATATCCGAGCCCCATTTGGATAGAACCAGCAAGCTGACCCTCGACACTCCTCGGGTTAATTACCGTCCCACAGTCGTGAGCCGTCCACATCTGCTTGACTTCCACCAAACCCGTTTGTCTGTCGACCTCAACCTCAGCCACCTGGGCCCCGAAACCAAAAGCTGGTGTTACCAATCCTTTACCTCTGGGAGTATATGATCCACGGGCCACAAGAGGCTCTCCTCTGTTAGCTTTCTGCACTAGTGCGACTGCTTCACCAAAGGTCAGGCCGTAGTCAGGTCTGGCGACTGCCTGAACCCGTCCGTTTTTACATTCAATTTCGTGGATGACATTAAGATTAAAACGTGCCGATAAAGCTCCAAATAGCCGTTCCCTGATCTTCTTGGCCGCATCGATTACCGCGTTGCCAGCCATAAGAGTGACCCTGCTTCCCCATGAACCGAGGTCAGCTTGAGGGGTCATCGATGTGTCAGCGGAAGTGATCCTTATGTCCCCCATGTTGAGTCCAAGTTCCTCAGCTAATATCTGTTTTAGGACTGTATCGGAACCTTGTCCAATATCGGAGGCCATGGTGAGAAGATGGACCGTGCCATCGGAAAAAGCACGTACTTCAGCGGCGGAAAAGGGATACTGGGTGTTGAACCAGTTAAATACGCCCCCCGAGATAAAGCTATAGCAACCAATGCCTATACCCTGCCCAGGTTTGAGGTTTTTCCGTTTTTCCTTCCAGCCGCTCATATCCGCAACAGCTCTAATTGATTCTATGAATCCACAACTTGAAATTGTGGCTACATCCGGAATTTTATCGCCGCTTACCTGAGCGTTTTTTAACCTGATGTCAATGGGATCAATGCCAAGTTCTTCAGCGGCCAGGTTCATCTGAATCTCGGTAGCGTAAAGCGATTGAGGCGCGCCAAAACCTCGCATTGCGCTGGCAGGCGGCTTATTTGTATAAATGTGTTCCCCATGAAATCTGTAATTGGGATAACGGTAAAGCATGGCCCCGAAGTTACCGCACAGGAATGTGGCGGTTGGTCCCATAGCATTATAAGCTCCGCCGTCGAGCTGGATTCTCAGGTCCTTGGCTACCAGTGTCCCGTCTTTCTTGAACCCGACCCTGGACCTGATCTTCATCGGATGCCTGCGTCTTCCGGTAAGAAACTCCTCTTCTCTACTGAGAGTAAACTTCACAGGTCTTCCAGTTTTTTTGGCTATGAATGCGGCGCAAAATTCCCAAGCCCGTAATTCCATCTTTCCGCCAAATCCACCACCTACAAAGGGTTTAATCACCCTTATGTCATTTTCTCGCATGCTGAGAGTTGAAGCCAGTAAACATTGAATGATATAAGGAACTTGGGTTGAAGTCCAGAGCGTGATTCTGCCGTCCAGATCAACTTGAGCCAGAGCGGAACAAGGCTCGAGATAAGCATGGCTAACGGACTGCATCATGAAAGTGTCTTCCCTTACATAGTCAGCCTCAGCGAAACCCTTTTCGATGTCTCCATACTTGATTTTTCGATTTACACTGATATTGGACGGGCAGTAATCGTGAAGGATAGGGGCGCCGGGCAGAATGGACGAATCAACATCAAAGACCCCTGGGAGTTCTTCGTATTCCACTTTGATAAGTTCTATAGCCTCTTCAGCCGTGTCACTATCTATTGCCGCAACTGCCGCGACCTCGTCGCCAATGAACCTGACCTTCTCAACAGCCAGAGGATATTCGTCCTGAGTCTCAGGGAATAGCCGCCAGTTACCGTATTTGATTTTTGGAGTGTCTTCTCCAGTGATGACGCATTTAACCCCTGGCAATGAAGCTGCGCGACTGATGTCGATATTTCTGATTAGAGCGTGAGGCAACGGGCTCCTTAATATCTTCCCGTAAAGCATTCCGGGTAACTTCATGTCATCGGTATATATAGCTGTCCCTCTGGCTTTGGCTTCAGCGTCCGTCCTGGGGACATCTTTTCCCACAATGTTGAATCGTTTCATAACCATTCCTTATCAGTTTAGGCTAATTCTTGATTGCTCGTTCATAGGCTTGTTCAAGTGCCCTGAGAGTTAAGACGGCCACCATTTTCTTGCGATAGTCGGCGCTTGCTCTAACATCGGATATGGGCTTCGATTCTTGGACAGCCAGGGCAGCGGCCGTTTCTATGAGTTCTTGTGTCCACGTTTGTTCCCGCATGAAACTTTCAGCCCCTACTGCTCGGATAGGTGTAGGAGCGACGGCGCCGAGCACTATTTTCGAGTCTTTGCAGACTTCGCCGTCGAGCGCAACCCAGGCGCTCACGCATACTGCGGCGATATCCACTCCGCATCGGGCTGATACCCGTTTGTAGGAGGCCCCTGATTTTGGGACTGGAAAAGGGACAAAGATGGAAGTCATGATCTCGCCGTGCTCCATAGCAGTGAGTCCCGGACCTCTAAAGAACTGGTCTAGCGCTATGCGTCTGTCTCCTTGAAGGTTCGCCACCGCAACTTCAGCGCCCATAGCCATGAGGGGAGGGGCGTTCTCAGCGGAAGGGGCCGCGTTGCAGAGATTCCCGGCGATGGTTCCCATGTTGCGGACCTGCACGTTGGCCATTACTTGAGCCGCCTGGGCAAGGGCGGGATAATGTTTCAGGACGTCAGGATGGGACGCCACTTCCGCTAGCTTTGCAGTTGCGCCTATGGTGAGCCCCTTGCCGGAGTCAAAATGAATCCCATTCAGATTTTCAATTCCTTGTAACCCGATCACAGCTTTGGGTTTGAGCCTGCCGTTACGCATCTTCACAAGGACATCCGTTCCTCCAGCCAATAAATGTGCGTTATTTCCATTTTGAGTCAACAGATTCAACGCGGCTTCAAGTGTTTTAGGCTCAAAGTATTCGAATTTCGGCAGTCTCATCGTTCTTCCTTTTCGGGTTCGCTATCCCTTATCTGTTCGGCAGCGACCGATATGGCCTCCACGATCTGGTTATATCCTGTGCATCTGCAAAGATTCCCGGAAAGGCCAGACCTTATTTCTTTCTCAGTAGGTTCCGGGTTGTTGTTCAAGAGGTGAAGAGCCGACAGTTCCATGCCTGCGGTACAAAAACCGCACTGGATAGCCCCGGTCTTTATAAAAGCTTCCTGTATGGGGTGAAGTTCTTCGCCTGAAGGAGCTAGCCCTTCCACGGTTGTAACGCTCTTGCCATTTATCGAGACGGCCAGAGTTAAACATGAACTGACAGTGCGACCATCAACCATAACCGTGCAGGCCCCGCAATCGCCAGTGCCGCAACCGAGCTTGGTTCCCGTCAAATTAAGATCTTCCCGCAACAGTTCATTGAGTGTTCGCCAAGGGTCTACCGCCAACGAATAGTCATCTCCGTTCACAGTAAAGTTGATATGGTGTTTCATCTATTTTCAATCTCCGTATCTGTGTCTAGTTAGCGCCTTCATGTCTTTGAGCAATTTTTGCGTCACGCTCTCTTTCTCGACAATCGAGCGAGGAAAGCAATGAAATTCCCTAAACAGCGAAGTTTTGGCAGAGAATTACCGAGGTGTCGGTTTATGTGTAACTTCGCAAGAAGCGCTTTTGAGTTTTTCTTCGATCGCCTCGACCTGGGTAGCAATCTTATGCACTGGAATATTCTTTATCCTTGCCATTGAGTCTTACCATGATGACTATTTTTACCCGAAACTGGTCAAATATGCTTTAAATGACCAGGTATCACTTTGCGGTATGAATACGAAAGACAGTTTTCTGGTCTACCACGACCGTATGTCCCAAAGGGCGACGGTTCATGGAAAGCTTTCTGATATCGGTAACAATGAGGGTGGCGGTGGCAAGAGAGACCCTGAATATCCTCTTTATACGCGTTCGGCATGGTCTAAAATATGAAGAGCGTAAGACAAGTCGGGAATTAAATTCCGAGTTCTTTGGCGAACTCATCAAATGGGCGTGTCTCACCGCTCACCAAAGATGTCAACAATCGAATGAGTCCTAGGCGGTGTCTTCTCTTGATTGGCAAGAATGCCTTTCAAGCATTTCTCGACGAATTGCTGACATTGGAAACACACCTGATTGTAAATGCCTTCCTTGAATGCAAGGTCCGCCATTTGCAAATCTTGCCTACTGAAATGCTGCCATCGATCACCGGCCCCGTTCATATACAACTTTCCCTTTCGCGACGACTTCATCTCTGAAAAAAGGGCGTTCAGCGGACAACTGATTGAATTCCTCCGGTGTGTAAACCATGACATCTATTCCGACCCTGGGTTGGAGCAACTTCCGAATCTGTCGAAGCCTTTGGAAAAAAGACAATTCGGTCTGTTCGACTGCAACCAGGTCAATGTCCGACCATTCATGAATCCGCCCGTTGCCAGCGTGCCGAAAAGAATAACCTTTTCAGGATTGCCATGTTCGGTCAAAAGACGAACATATCGTGCCAGTTCCTGTTCCAAGAGTTTCTTGTGTTTTGGCTGACCAGAGCAGAACCGCGGGAGATCACAGTTGTTTGTTCCCATACTTACCTTCAGACTTTGAAAAGCACTTGGAACGATAGTTGATTCTTGGCCATAGGACAACAGTTTCTCACTATAAAGTTTTGAACTCAACAAAATCCACGTATTCCACTGTCTGAACATTATAACCCTTTTCTCATAAAGCTTCCATAATAAGAAACACCTCTTACATTTTTACAGAAAAGAACAGAAAAGTAGACAACCTGCGTCACACAGGTTCAGAATATTAGACCCCGAAACACCTCCCCCGAGGAAACAAGAGGAGGTTTGAAACATGAGTCTTGTTGATGCGCATATGGATGTTCTCCAAAACATCGAATTTGCAATCGTCGATGTTTACCATGAGCGACCATTACTAGTTGATTATTCTGTTATGGGGACTCTTGACGCTCTGATAGGTTTGTATCGGGCTGAGTCACGCGGCCATACTCCAAAAGCAATCTCTTTAGACAAAGATGAAGCAGAATTGCTTGACCGTGTAAAGATGGTCTGCGAATGGCGGATCGGCCGGAGAAATTTATCTGATGACCCGATAATGGAACCGGATCATTTTACAAAACTCGATGACATTCTGTCGTGTCTTCGAAAGATACGCAGGTCGGCGGAAAAGTGGAATGCGCGAGGAGGCCCACAAGGATATCTCCGTTTTGTGTCCCAATATGTAGGATGAGAAATCCTAGCCCTTCATGTAAAGTAGATAGAAAATAGCCGAATCTTACAAATATTTACTGAGATGTCGTGGCGCTTAGCAAACCCCCTAGTGTATCCTACAAATATCCATCCATCTGCCCTGGAAAACAACGCCCCGAAAGAGCCGGGGATCAACAAAGGTCTCCGCAAGGCGGATCGGGTGGCCATAAGCCGCCTGCCAGTAATCGGACAAGCGTTTTAGGTTGAGGGCAAGAATACGTGAGGCAAGGTTAGGCGCTTTGACCTCGGGAAGAATAAGGAAACGGCAGTTGTTAGCTACCAATGGGAGGTGTTTCAATTTAAGCGTGAGAGTCCTACCGATCCATTTATCAAGAGCTTTGCACTTGAGAGCCGCGGCGGCCCACCCCAACAAGGCGAGCCAACGATCTTCATAGACCGCCACATAGCGCAACGATTCTCCTATAAGCGATTGGAATCCCAGATGTTGATGCTCCCGCATCAGTCGGTCCCACTGCTCTCGTTCAACAGCCCTAACCGGCCGGAGTTCGACACGATTGACTAATTCCCAAGCTTCCGCTTGTCCTTTGTCCCCGAAATCATTCATGCCCCACTTGATAATAAATTTTTGCGCAGATGTACAGAAATTAATACTTCTCTTGTAAATAATGACTCTTATGCCTGACTATGACAAGGGTCTGGACAACCTCCTGTCATAAAGATAACTTAGCGGCATCGTCGAGCAACTTGATCAGTTGATCGTTGTTTCGCATGTCCAGTCCAAGTGACTCCCGCCAGATGGAGTTAGACTCCATGCATAAATAGATTAGTACATCGGCGCTGTACGACCTAATTCTTTGGGCCAGAGAGCGATAGATCGCTGTCCTTCGGTTGCGGCTAAGACGAAGCTTGCCATCCAACCCCGGCGCAAAAGAATCATAGAAGTACCTAACTGGTCCAAATCTTGAGGTAACGACATCCTTAAGGTCAGGTACGAAGCGCAGAACACCCATTGAAATCCAGGCTATCGAGCCGGGTCTAACGGCGTCGAAAATGGCGTCGATTGTCTTTGAATACTCCTCTTCCCATCCATCAAAGGGCACAATTGGGTCAAAATGAAACCCAACTTTAAACCCGTGAGACGCGGATCTACCGGCGGCAATTAACCTCCGTCTCAAACTGATTGCACGAATCTCCTCCGATTTACTGAAACCAGGCGCATTAACTGAAAAACTCAATATTATATTACGCGAATTGTCCAATCTTAACAGTGGCTCTATGAAGTCTGTTTTGGTCTTGAACTCCAATGTCGCGTTATTTCGACCTGAAAACATCTCAGCCAGCGGAACGGCATAACTGGTATAGTCGTCTAAGGCCAGAGAATCCGTGAATTCACCAGTGCAAAATCGAAAAAAATGGTCAGGTGGAGCACAAGCCAGAAAAACCTTGAGTTGGTTCAGCATTTCTTCGAAATTCACATACACTTCCATTACAGGATTGTTAAAGTAAACCTGGAGAGCGCAATAGCGGCAATCAATGGGACAACCCTGTCCAATATTCAATATTTTCAGGCCACAGCATAAATAGGTCTTCGTACCTGGACATGATTTCACAAAGGCTCCCTTGTAATGAACAAGCTTTAGAACCTTTTTCCCTTTTACGAGCGGGTCCGGGTTCATGTCGATTCGGGCCGATTCTGCGTCGATTTCGACGTCCCTTAGGACCTTGGCGGATTTGACAGACCCCAGAATACGACGGGTCACATATGATTCTTCCGCCTCCTTTTCAACCCAAATCTCATCTACCGGGAATCTCATACGCAAAAGGCGCTCCTATTTCCGATGTCTCAGGAACACAGCCATAATCCGTTTCCTGGACAATTTACGTTCTCTGCTATATTAATTCACTGTAAAGATCTAACAAAATCAGAAGCTCTGAGGAGATGTGTCATGGCCGAGGAAAAACAGCAAAAGACCAGACCTGAATCGGAATGCAAGGGGAAATCAGACCCCAAGAAAGACGAGGATCTGGAAAAATTGACTTCCATTGTACAGATTGACGATAGTGAACTACCGCAGAGTGTTAAAGACAAATTCAAGGATTAGTTAACCATTTTCATAATAATCGTGGGGCTGAAATTCGCAAGTCAGGTTGAGAAAGTCTTTAGCCCTTGAACGTGAATCCAAACGGATTTCAATTGTAACCGACTCATCCTCAAATGATTGCCCCGGTCTCAGTGTAACGTTCCTGGGTGGGCGGATATCCTGTACCCACTTTTCAAAAATACGCCGGTTTTCGGTTATATCAGGAAATGCCCATCTCGTGATGAGGTTTCTGAATTGAGACGCCTTTTCAGTAACTGTAAGATGGTAATCGTTTATTATTTGATCAGCCTCGGGTCTGGCCAGTAAATTTGTTATCGGTTCACCCAAGTAAATCGACAAATCAAACAGGTGGGAGATAACTTCAAACGCTTTGTTTGCGTTAAAACCTAACTCATCAATTAATTTCATAAGAGAAATTCGTTGATCACCAGGAAGCTCCGAAAGTATTCCAGCGCTCTTCTCTTGTAATCTCCCTCTCGACAGGGCCGCAAGCAACGATGTTTCCAGGCCACCTATCTTCCTAAGCTTTTCCAGCTTAGGCCCCTTGGAAGAAATATCCAGGAATGGAAAGATTGTCTTGGCCAATGTCTCCCGAGGAATGAGTTCCAACAGCCGTTTGACCACGTATGCCCTCACGGCGGGGTCCCTCTTAATTCTTTCAAGGTTGTCCCAAAAAGCCATAATAAAAGTTTGGTCGTCCGTTTGCATGGGATCGACAACGCGAACTTCAAAACTATGCGCCTTTAATACGGAGATGGCTTCGAGTCGCCGTCTGCCCAATACTGGGATGAAACAGTGGTCCGCCGTTTCTTTAACAACCGGAGGATGGAGTACACCAATTTGCTGTATGGAGGCTACCAGTGGGTCCAAAGACTCAAATGTTGGAACATGAAAATCCATATTCTCAAGATCCAATTGAGACTGGCTAACGGTTGTTGTTCCGATATTTATTTGCGAGGTCATAATACCCTATCGCTTCTTCGCCCTTTCCACGTTTCGAAAGTCCTTTAGCCAATATCTCACATTTCTTCACCAATTCCCTGATAGCAGCTCTCCGGTAATCGGTTCGCAATTCCGGGTTTTGCAATATGTTCAGAATAGCTCGAATCCTGAACCTGTCAATCGCAGGAATCGTTTTAGAAAGTTGATCGGTCCTATCTCCGTGTTTTACTACCAATGGTTCACTTACGAATTTTACGGTATAGAAAGCGGTGACGCGTAACCAGAGGTCATAATCTTCAGCCGCAGGGAGTTCTTCATTAAACAGGCCAATCTTATTGAGCAACAGACGTGAAAGCAACACGGCGGAAGGACTAATCAAGCACTG